>FR901810.1:73801-89164 GCA_000437675.1 Prevotella sp. CAG:891 | reverse complement strand
AAAGTTCAGACGACTTCATTGATTGGGCATTTAAAAACCGTAGGGGTTCAGGTTGCGGTAACGCTGGTTCATTTCGTTCTCGACGTTGGTGTATTCGCCATCAAGTTCTGCGGCCTTTTCGGGAGCCAGTTCGAGCGAGCGTTTCAAGTCTTCGGCAGCACCGGCATCGTCCTTGAGCTGATGCTTCACGCCACCACGCGCCTTGTAGGCCTCAGCAAAATCGGGCATGAGGTCGATGGCCTCGGTGTAGAGCTTCAGAGCCTTGTCGCGACGCGAAGTGCTTTCGTACAAACGCCCCAGACACAGGGTGGCTTCGCGGTTGAAGGGGTTGAGCTGCAACACGGCTTCGAACTGCTGAATGGCTTCGTCTTCGCGTCCCACGTGGCTCAGGGCGCGGGCATGACTGAATTGGTACTCCTCGTTTTCGGGATTGGTTTCAACCAGTGCCTCGGTGTCAGCCAGCACTTCGTTCCACTGCCCCATGGCTTCGAGCACTTGGGCACGGAGCAAACGGGCTGAATGAAAATCGGGACGGAGCGTGGTACACTGCGTGAGGTGAACAATGGCGGTGAGGTAATCGCCCAAACCCTTTTCAGCCTGTGCCGAGAGGTAGAGTGCACGGGCTTCGGTGGCATCGGTCTTGAGCAAAGCGGCACATACGTCGCGCTGCTTTTCCCATTTTTCAAGTTTACCGAGCGTCTGCGCCCAAAGCAGGTTCAGCTCCTTATCGTCGGGGTGAGCCGCACAAAGTACTTCGAGCAGGGGAAGGGCGGCATCGTATTGATTCATGTGTAGGTAAACTTCGGCCAAAAAAGCTTTGGTTTTATCGTCGTCGCGCAGTTCGAGCGCAGCCTTCAGGCACTTTTCGGCATAAGGCAGTTCGCCCATCTGCATGGCGCGTACACCATCGTCGCGCAAGGTATCGAATTTACCCTCTTCCGAGGTTTGAGGTGTTCCGAAAATGGAAGAAAAAAATCCCATAAGCGTAAGATTTAATTTGATTACTTGGCGCGAAGTTAATAAATTAAACGGATTATTGGTCAAGATTATTCACTGAAACTGCTTGCAGGTTTTCAAAAAAAGTTTGCAAATATTTGCCAATACTCTCCATAAATCATAAATTTGCAAAAACCTTTGACTATGACAATCGGTATCTTACAGAACAGGCTTACCGACCTTCTCCTTAAAGGAACCTGCGCTGTGCTTATCCTTTTGCACTTGGCGGCTTGCCAACAAACGCCGACGGCACAAAGCATACTGCCGGAACACACGCTGCTGAAAGCGGGCGATGTGGTGTTTCGGCAGGGCAACGGACTGACAAGCCGTGCGGTGAGGGCGGCTGATTCGGACGGGCGGTTTTCACACATAGGCATTGTGGCTGATTCGGCCGGGGCATTGCGCATCATTCATGCTGTGCCCGACGAACCTGACTTTCCGGGCGACCTCGACCGGGTGAAAATGGAAACGCCGGAGCGGTTTTTCAATGCTATCCATGCTTCGTGCGGCAAGGTGATGCGTCCGCAAAATGGCGATGCGGCACGGGCGGCAGCAGCCAAGGCTTACGAGGTGTTTGCCCGTGGCACACTGTTTGACCACGACTACGACGACCGCGACACCACGGCCATGTACTGCTGCGAACTGATTGACTTCTGTTTCCGGGCTGCGGCCTATCCGCTCATCGGTAACGAACGGCATGAATACCATTTACCGGGACTGGACTTCGACCACTTGATTCTGCCCTCCGACTTTCTGCACTCTGCGCGTTTGGTCAATGTGGCCGACTTTTAGCTTTCCCTTTACTCAGCCTCCCCCATTACGGTCTCTCACGATTTCTGTTCCTCACGATTCCTAAACCTTCCGATTGTTCCAAGTATGCCACTTCATAGAACAAATTCACATTATTCATTTATAGCTACAATCACCATGAAAAAAATTATTGCATTGTTCACCCTTGTCATGGGTTTGTTCATCCTTTCGGCCTGCAACAGCAACACGCCGGGCGGAGTTGCCGAACAGGCAGTAGAATGTATCCAGAAAAAAGACTATGCCGGCTACATCGACTTGATGTACTACGATGATGACAAAGTGCCGAGTGCAGAAGAGAAAAAACAATTCGAGGATATGCTAAAAAGCAAAGCGGAGGCTACCTACGAAAAGAAAGAGGGCATCAAATCGTACGAAGTGGTGACCGAAGAAATATCGGAGGACGGCAAAGAGGCGTTGGTGAGAATGAAACTCGTGTTTAACAACGGCGAACAAGACGTTGACTCCATCAACCTAAAAAAGGATAAAGAGGGTAAGTGGCGCATCTACATTGGCAAGTAGACCATAGGGTCTAAAACCTAATCCCCCAACGCTCCGTAATACTTTCCGACATTTAAACTCAAAAAAACAGCTGTAAGCTAACCCACATACGGGCGCTTGCAGCTGTTTTTTTAGTACACAAAGTATTGTAGATTGGTGGCTTTAAAATTGCACAGTCTGCTAAAATGTGGGCAAAGCGTACGAATATGACAAGTCGACAAAGCAAGAATTGTAATAATTACAAAAGGGTTAATAATAATTTCTTAGAATGTTGCTCAATCCGTAATAAATACCTATTTTTGCACTTGTAAAGCAGCAAAACAAGCAAACAGAACCAATTCGATTAACGCTTTTTTGACAAGTCTGTTACTTTCTGCACTTTAATATCTTGTCATATCTAACGCAGAAAAGCACGTTTTGCCTCGCATCCTATTATGAAATAAACAAGATACAAACACTCACCGACGACGATGGCTATAAGCAGTCCGATGCGTGTTTGTAACTTCAATTCTTAATCCTTAATCCTTATCATTACAATGAACTTTATCGAAGGACCCTGGAAAGAGCAAATTAACGTAACGGACTTCGTTCGTTGCAACATTACCCCGTATGAAGGCGATGCTTCCTTCCTCGTCGGCCCGACCGACCGCACCCGCAAGCTCTGGAACATCTGCTTGCAAGCGCTGGAAGAAGAACGTGCCAATGGTGGCGTACGCTCATACGACCCCAACACGGTATCGACCATTTCATCGCACAAGGCCGGCTATATCGACAAAGATAGCGAGTTAATCGTTGGTTTGCAGACCGATGAACTGCTTCGCCGTGCCATCAAACCTTTTGGTGGTATCAAGGTGGTTGAAAAAGCTTGCGCACAGCAGGGCACCGAGGTTAACCCCAAGGTAAAGGACATCTTTACGCACTACCGCAAAACGCATAACGACGGTGTGTTCGACGTTTACACTGAAGAAATCCGCCGTTTCCGTTCATTGGGCTTCCTCACCGGTTTGCCCGATAACTACGCTCGTGGACGTATCATCGGTGACTACCGCCGTTTGGCACTCTACGGTTTGGACCGCATCATCGAAGCTAAGAAGGCTGACCTCAAAGGTTTGACCAGCCCGATGACTGAATCGCAAATCCGTCTGCGCGAAGAAGTGGCTGAGCAAATCAAGGCGCTGAACGAAATGAAGATCATGGGCGAATACTATGGCCTTGAACTCTCTCGTCCGGCTCAGAACGCTCAGGAGGCTGTTCAGTGGGTTTACATGGCTTACCTCGCTGCCGTTAAGGAACAGGACGGTGCTGCTATGTCGCTCGGTAACGTTTCGTCGTTCCTCGATATCTACATCGAACACGACTTGAAGCACAACCTCATCGACGAAACCTTCGCTCAGGAACTCGTTGACCAATTCGTAATGAAGTTGCGTATGGTTCGCCACTTGCGTATGGATTCTTACAACGAAATCTTTGCTGGCGACCCCACTTGGGTAACCGAATCTATCGGTGGCCGCTTCAACGATGGCCGCACGAAGGTAACGAAGACTTCATTCCGTTTCCTCCAAACGCTTTACAACCTCGGTCCCTCACCCGAGCCCAACCTCACCGTGCTCTGGAGCCCCGAGTTGCCCGAAGGTTTCAAGAAGTTCTGCGCACAAGTTAGCGTTGACACTTCGTCAATCCAGTACGAAAACGATACCCTCATGCGCGAAGTACGTGGTTCTGACGACTACGGAATTGCTTGCTGCGTATCTTACCAGGATATCGGCCGCCAGATTCAGTTCTTCGGTGCTCGCTGCAACTTGGCTAAGGCACTCTTGCTCGCCATCAACGGTGGTCGCTGCGAAAAGACGGGTACGGTCATGGTTGAAGGTGTCCCCGTATTGACTTCTGACAAGTTGAACTTCGAAGAGGTAATGAAGAACTACAAGATGGTGCTCACGCAGATTGCTCGCGTTTACAACGATGCAATGAACATCATCCACTACATGCACGATAAGTATTACTACGAAAAGGCTCAGATGGCCTTCATCGATACTGACCCGCGCATCAACTTGGCTTACGGTGCTGCCGGTTTGTCTATTGCTATCGACTCACTCTCTGCTATCAAGTATGCTCAGGTTACTGCTAAGCGTAACGAAATCGGCTTGACCGAAAGCTTCGACATTCAGGGTGAATTCCCCTGCTTCGGTAACAACGATGACCGTGTTGACCACCTTGGTGTTGACTTGGTTTACTTCTTTAGCGAAGAACTGAAGAAATTGCCCGTTTACAAGAATGCACGTCCTACGCTTTCACTCCTCACCATCACTTCGAACGTGATGTATGGTAAGAAGACGGGTGCTACGCCCGACGGCCGTGAGGCTGGTGTTGCTTTCGCTCCGGGTGCTAACCCCATGCACGGACGCGATAAGAGCGGTGCTGTAGCTTCTTTGGCTTCTGTTGCCAAACTGCGCTACCGCGACTCTCAGGATGGTATTTCTAACACCTTCAGCATCGTGCCGAAGAGCCTCGGTCCTACGCCTGAAGAACGTGTTGAAAACCTCGTAACGATGATGGACGGTTACTTCACGAAGGGTGCACACCACCTGAACGTGAACGTGCTGAACCGCGAAATGCTTGAGGACGCTATGGAGCATCCCGAAAAGTACCCGCAGCTTACTATCCGTGTCAGCGGTTACGCTGTGAACTTCGTGAAGCTCTCACGCGAACACCAGCTCGAAGTTATTTCACGCTCGTTCCACGAACGTATGTAATACATACAGACCTTATAAATAACTAAAAAGATGCCGAAGCACAGAATCATGCTTCGGCATCTTTGCGTTTATACTCAATAGTACTTTAAAATATATTTCTCACTCTGTTATATAAAGTTGTAACCGCCATTTAGTAGTTTCTGGGGCTTATATATGAAAATAATTATAGGAAAGCGCATACAATATTAGCTTGTATTTAGTTGGGCATTTCTGATAATTGACCTAGCACATAACGGAATTGCCACACACATTGCTCCCCTTAGAAAAAAGCCTATGAAAAAAGGCTCACACTGCAAATAAGTGTGAGCCTTTTTTATATGATTAAGCTAATAATTACTTCTTCAAAGCCTTAGCAACAGCAGCATTTGCCTTAGCAGCAGCCTTGTCGTAAGCCTTCTGAGCCTTAGCCTTAGCCTTAGCATCCTTAGCCTGCTTTACAGCGTCGTAGAGCGACCAGAGGTTCTGCTTAGCAGTAGCTTCCTTCTGAGCAGCAGTGAAAGCCTTAGCAGCTTCTTCAACAGCCTTTTCTTCAGCTTCGGGAGCGTAAGCGTGCTTGTAACCCTTTACCTTGTTCCAGTTGCCACGAGTAAAGTCGGGGAATGCAACTGAAGCGCAGTTGTTGTCCATTGAAAGGGCACCGAGTTCTGCCAAAGAGCACCATTCTGCCAAGTCGTATACGTCCATATCGAGGGGAAGACCGTTCTGCAAGCAGTAAACCATACGGGCATCCATGATGAAGTCCATACCACCGTGACCACCTACTTCCTTAGCCATGGCACCGTACTTCTTCAGGATGGGGTGCTGGTACTGAGCTTCGAGAGCCTGCTTTTCAGCATCGGGCATAAAGCCGTGAGAGCTGAGGTTGTCTACCTTAGGCTGGTGACCGGTAGCAGCGAGCTGCTTAGCGTCTACAGCGTAACCTTCGGTAGGATACTTGTTGGCAAAACCCTTGGTACCGGTGAGCTGATACAAACGGTTGTAGGGCTGGGGAGTCATTACGTTGTGCTGGATTTCGATTACCTTACCGTTAGCGGTACGGATAAGCGTCGTGGTGTGGTCACCATTGCGGAATTCCTTGCACTCCTTGCCGGTTTTCTTTTCTACATATTCCTTGCCGTGGAAGCTCTTGGTATCCATGGCTACGAGCGTAGTCATGCGGTCACCACGGTGAATGTCGAGAGCCTGAGCAACGGGGCCAAGGCCGTGGGTAGCGTAAACGTCACCACGGTTTTCCATGTTGTACTTCATACGCCAGCCGAGTTTACCGGGGTCAGAACCATTGGGGTTCTTCCAGTAGTAATCCCAGAAGTCGTCGAGGTTGTGGATGTAAGCACCCTGTGCGCGGATTACTTCACCGAACACACCGTGCTGTGCCATGTTGAGGGTATTCATTTCGAACCAGTCGTAGCAGCAGTTTTCAAGAATCATACAGTGCTTGCGGTTCTTTTCAGAAAGGTTGATGAGGTCCCAGCACTCCTGCAAGTTCATAGCAGAAGGTACTTCGATAGCAGTGTGCTTGCCATTTTCAAGGGCGCACTTAGCCACGGGTACGTGGTGATCCCAGTCGGTAGCTACATAAACAAGGTCAATGTCGCTGCGCTTGCAGAGTTCTTCATAACCCTTTTCGCCTGAGTAGATAGCAGCAGGAGCCAAACCGGCTTTCTGCAAGTACTTTTGGCAAGCTTCGGCACGTTCGGGAACGTAGTCGCAAAGTGCTACGATTTGCACACCGGGAATGTGGCAGAAACGCTCAACGGCGCCGGGGCCACGCATACCCAAACCTACGAAAGCTACACGAACATTCTGAATTTTCGGAGCGGTGAGGTTCAGCACATCTTGCTGTCCAGCAGGACGTTCGGGGGTGTCAACTACAATCGTACCTTTGTCCCAATGCCACTTAGTCGTGGGCGACAAAGACTGAGCGTTTGCAATGCTGGTGCCCAAAGTGAGCATGGCTGCAAATGCAAAGGCAAAACATTTTACCAATTTCATAAAATAGCGTATTTGAGTTAGATGTATGAATTTACGGGAAAGCAAATGTACCAATTCCTAATACCTGAAAATCCATGAAAAGTCCATGAAGAATCCATGAAAAATCCATGTGAAAATACTGTGTATATTATACTGATTATCAGGGGATAAAAAACTGTACTTAAAAGTTTATTGCAATAGGGGGTTCTATAAAAACATATCCTGAGATTTACCCCTCTGCTGTAACTACTTTTTCCTCATGCAAAGTTATACGTTTTTGAAAGAACTGCAAAATTTTCATGCTTTTTCTATTTAAAATGTTGTATTATCTATACCTTTTTGCACATTTGTCACAGTTCTATCAATCTTCTAACAAAAAAGCGGAGAGTAAAACTCAACCACGCGAATGTGTTTCAGACAGGCATTGTTGAGTTTTACCACACGCTTTTGCGTCTGGGCCACAATTTCTACCGAGTCTTTGCCACACTCACAGTGAACCACTCTTGCAGTAAGGTAAAAAAAGCTCCTGCAATTCACCAGCGGAATCACAGGAGCGTTATGTTTAGCTATTTTCCAACAGAGATTATGGATTACTTACCCATGCTCTTAAGTGCTTCGTCGAAAGTCTTGGCATTTGCACTTTCAGGATCAGCCTGAAGCATCATGTCAACATACTTACGGCAGGTATCAAAATCCTCCTTCTGTGAGTAGTAGAAAGCAAGATACTGAGCAGCGAGGTGACGGAAGGGATTAGCAGCAAGTACATCCTCTTCGCTCGACTTACCATCGCCGGTAGCAGGCATCATGCCGAGTGCCTTTTCGTAGAGAGCCTTAGGTTCGTCCTCAGCCGCCTTGGGGTCAACAATGTGAAGAGCAGCCTGCTGCATCACAGCCTTGTAGTAAGTAGGCTCCTGTTCGAGCACCTTGTTGAAAGCAGCATCACCGGCAGCGATGAGTTCAGCCTTCTTGGTGGGATCCTGTTCAATACGGCTCACCTTGAGGTATTCCATACCCAAACCGAAGTAGTCGGTAATGTCAACCTTGTCGCCCTTCTTTTCCATATAGTTTTTGTAAGTAGCGATGGCTTGTTCGCCCTTACCGTCGCGGCTATAAAGTTTAGCCAACTCCTTGTAGTTGTTGAGCTTAGAGGGGTCCTTAGCCAAAGCTTTTTCGTAAGCCGTGATAGCAGCGGGGAAATCCTGCTTTTCCTTAGCCAAAGCAGCGGCATATTCGTAGTCTACCGAAATGTAGTTGCTGTCAGCGTATTCAGGATCGCTGAGGTAAGCCGAAGCTTCTTCAGCCGTTTTGATAGCTGCATCGTAGTCCATTGCTTCGCCAATCTTGTTTACTTTGGCAAAGAAGTCCATACGGCGGATAACCATATCTTTGGGCGCGAGGGGAAGCACTTCAGTAGTCACTTCAATGATACGGGCAAAGTTAGCCTGCGAATAGAGCGACTGGAGGAAGTTTTCGCACGAACGAATGTCGAGGTTAGCATCCTTGGGGGCAGCCTTGTAGTAAGTTTCGTAAGCTTTCACAGCGTCATCGTACTGGCTGAGCTTATAGTAGATGTCGCCGAGGTCCTTGTCAGCATCGTAGTAGCTGGGGTCAGCAGCCTTGATTTTTTCAAGAGCTTCGATAGCCACGTGGGGGTTTACGTTTTTGTAAACGAAAGCGTTACGCTTCAAAGCGGGAACATTGGCGGGGTCGATTGCAAGCACTTCGTCGAAACGCATACCTGCCTGTCCCCACTTCTGAGCCTTCATGAACACTTCGCCAGAGAACATCAAACCGGGAATGTAAGTAGGCTCTGCCTTGTACACGTAGTCAGCACACATGCTGGCTGCGGGATAGTTGTTCTTTTCAAGGAAATAAGTACCTACAGCAACAAGGTCTTCCTTATTGTTGCGGATTTTCTTAGCCAACTTCATGAAGGTTTTGTTGGCTTTATCGGGGTCCTCCATGCTGAGGTTGATAACCTCATCGGCCATGGTCTGATACTCGGCATTCAAAGGAGGGCATTCATAGCTTCTTTGAGCCGTTGCAGTGTTCAAGCCCAAAGCGAAGAGGGCTGAAAAGGCTAATACGCGAAAAAAGTTCTTCTTCATATCTGTTTTGGTTGTGTTCGTTATTGGAGATGTAATGTCTACCGAGGATGCTTATCCTCTCTGAATTTTGTCCCTGCACTGTCGGACGCTTAGTTTCCGACAATTTGTTTGCAAATATAACAATTTATCAAGACTTTGCGCAGCAAAATCGATTATTTATTTGCAAAAATGCGCACAACGTCGGGCAATTTGGTAAATACAAATGAATTTGTGGCATTTTGATGACAAAATTGCT
The DNA here is from genome assembly GCA_000437675.1 of Prevotella sp. CAG:891. Classification (GTDB taxonomy): domain Bacteria; phylum Bacteroidota; class Bacteroidia; order Bacteroidales; family Bacteroidaceae; genus Alloprevotella. The sequence continues at coordinate 79,793 of FR901810.1, read as the reverse complement.
GCATTTCAGGCGAATTTGGCAGATGCACCGACATGAAATTGGGCGAAGCATTGTGTAACTTCTACCCTACTTCGAAACGCTGTGCATACGGAACGCATCAGGTGCTTACTCGTTGACATCTACCTTCTTTACCTGTACGGGAGTGATGGGCAGCAGGTGCTTTCTCGTTGACATCCACCTTCTTTACCTGTAAGGGAGTGATGGGCATCAGGTGCTTACTCGTTGACATCCACCTTCTTTACCTGTACGGGAGTAATGGGCAGCAACTGCGAATTGTTGCAAATGATGGTCTGTCCTTTCTGTCCTTTGGCAAAGAAGAAGAAGTTGCGTACGAGCGACTGGGTACGGGGGTCGGTAGTGATGATGTACACGGAACGCAGCAAGGGATAGTCGCCAGTGGCAATGTAATATTGATACGGGCGAACGTACTTGGCATAGGTATCGGGGTTACGCGACACACGCATCACGTTGATATCGAGTTTGCTAAAATCGGCAAGGGCGGTTTCCGAATTGCCTTTAAGCCAGTTGGTACCGATTACACCAATAATCGTAGGGTCAGCTTTCACCATTTCGATAACCGACTCATTGGTTTTACCCTCCGACGCGTAGACATTACCCTGAATATCCTTGCCACCGCAAAGGGAGTCTTTCATGAAACGCACGGTGCTTGAACCTGAATTATCGAAAAGGAGCTTGAGTTCACCGCTGCGCGTGTGGTGCTTCAGCTGTTCCCAACGGGTAATTTTTCCGCTGACAATGCCTTTGATTTCTTCGAGGCTGATGAGCGAATCCGTATTTTCCTTGTTAACGATGAGTGCAATGGCATCGGTGGCAATAAGTGCCTGCTTCAAACCCAGGTTATGTCCCTTGACCACAGTTTTTTCGCGATCGCTGAGTTTGCGCGTTGCGATACAGCAGCGGATACTGTCGTTCACGAGCATGCGCAGGGCTGAATCCTCGCTAACATACACGGGTTTCATGTTAGCTTCGACATTGGCCATGCCAAAGGTTTGCACCAAATTATCCATGATGGGCTGGAAAGTTTCGTCGATGGCAACGCGTACATCGTCATCGGCCATCCAGTTCGATTTGGGCTTTTGATTGCCGCATGCCACAAACAGCAAACTGCATAGTAAAGTGGCTGCTAACGAAAAATAATTTTTCTTCATCACAATAGTTATTTATACAGGATTGACTAAAGTTGAAGTGATAGAATACTTTATTGAAATCTATCTTCGCTTTTGCAAAGTTATAAAAACTCCGATAATAACAAGCAACAAAACGGGCAATAAAAGCCGAAGCCTTTATTGCCCGTAAAGTAATTAAGTATAATCGTTCGATAGATTACTGAATTCTGAAGCGGATGGGAAGACGGAACCAAACGGGAACAGGGTGACCCTGCTGTTTGGCGGGAACGAAACGACGGAGTTTGCGTACCACAGCGGCAGCAGCTTCATCGCACTCGCGAGAGAGCGATTTCTCGATCTTCACAGCGCTTACCGAACCGTCAACGTCAACCTTGAAACGGAGTACTACAGTACCCTGGAGTTCCTGTTCCTGAGCGATGGCAGGATAAACGAGGTTCTTCGACACGAATGCCAGAAGAGCTTCTTCACCACCGGGATAGGTAGCGGGAACTTCAACGATGGCGTTATCAACCACTTCGGGTTCCTTGGGAGGAACCGTAGTACCGCCGGCCTGCTGGTTTTCCTTCAAGTCGTCGATGTTGATACCGGTACCACCGGTTTCGTTCACGTAGTCTTGCGAAGCGATAGCGAACTTACTCTTCGTCAACTCATCCTGCGTTTTCAGTTCCTTAGAGTGGTCGACATTAGCGTCGTCGACGATTTTAGGAACAGTAAACTGGATAGACGACTTAACGGCCACCTTTTGGATGGGTTTTTCGTATTCGAGTTTGGGTTCTTGCTTCTTGACTTCCTTTTTAGGTTCTTCTTTCTTGAGTTCCTGGATTTCAGTTACCGTTTCGCCAGCCAAGTCTTTATTCTTCTCGATAGCGGCTTCAACAGCCGACTTAGCGAAGATAAAGGCAACGATAGCGATAATGGCAATGACAACGATAATAATGGCACGGAGTTGGAATTTACCCTTGTTAGCGCGATGACGATAAGCTCCGTACTCTTTATTACGTCCTTCGAATACCATGTCGCACCACGCCTGTGATGCCAAATCTACTTTAGACATATTAGTTTATACTTCACTTATAGTTATTACTGCGCCGTGCCATTTTTCAAAGCCTCAATTTTGGCTTTGTCGCCATCAGCGAACTTATCAATCACATAACGTCCAATGCTGCAAATCTGCATTTCATCGAGAACTTGGATGAGGTTGTCATAAGTAGCCTTATCAGAAGCCTTGATAATCACGTTCGGAGTATATTCGGCATTCTTGATTTTGTTAAGGCGTTCCTTATAATCATTCTTCAGCTTTTGTTCTTCCTGTACATTAGATGTTCTCTTCTTAGCGAACTCAGCCTTAAGCTTTTCAACTTCGCGGAGAGCCTGGGGGTTCGATTCAAGGAGCACCTTGCGAATACCATTCTTTCCGTATGCTGATTTGAAGAGCTTACCTTCATCGGGGATGTCGGTACCACCGTCGGGTTTACCCTTAAAGTAGTAAATCGTGTTATTCTCGTCGATGAGGATGGTAATTGCCTTAGAGGCAGCGATTTGGCTTCTGTTTTCGTCTTTAATGTCCTCCTTATCCGAAGGCATATTGATTTGCATGGTCTGCGGTTTAAGCAGCGTCGTACAAAGCATAAAGAACGTCACGAGAAGCATGATCATATCCACCATCGGCGTGAAGTCCACGCGTGAGTTCATTTTCTTTTGTTTACTTCCACCTTTTTTTGCCATAATGTTCAAATTTAATCATCTACGCCTTTAAGTGCGGTGATGAGATTATAACGGTTCTCATCCACTTCGCGCAGTGAATCCATTACTCTTTTAATTACGGCGTAGGAAGTAGATTTATCGGCCTTGATGGCAATATTCATACCTTCGCCACACGCTTCGCGTGCTGTACTTACCCAAGTCTTCAGCTCATTGTTTATGCTGTCACAAGGAATGCCTGCTTCTTTACTCTTTGTAAGGAGTTCGTTCTTCACATCCGAAGCCAACCAGCTCTTCATTACGTTGAGCGGGGTTCCGAAAGTCGGAGCTTGAGAAAAGGCTTCCACTTCACCATCACTGAGACTCAGTTTACCGGCTTCGTTCATCGCCTTGGCGAGTTTGCGCAGCCCTTCGGGTGAGTCCATGGTCATAAACACCTTGCCATTCTTTTCAACGAAGATGGTCAGCAGGTTGTTTGCGGGGATTTTCACTTCCGAAATTGATCCGGGAGTATTTACCTTGATGGGTTCTTCTTTGACAAATGTTGCAGTAAGCATAAAGAAGGTAAGCAGCAGGACCATGACATCGCTCATAGGCGTCATGTCTATGAACGTATCTTGTTTTGTAATTTTAAAACGTCCCATGTCTTAAATACCTTATTTTATATGCTTATTAGTGAGTTGCAGAGAAAGTTTCTACGATAGTGAAACCTACTTCGTCGAGAGAGAAGGTAAGACGGTCAATCTTGTTAGTGTAGTAGTTGTAAGAAATAACGGCGAGTGCACCGGTTGCGATACCAGAAGCCGTATTTACAAGTGCCTCAGAAATACCGGTTGACAGAGCTGAAGAGTCAGCACCACCATCACCGCTAGCCATTGCCGAGAACGACTTGATCATACCGAGCACTGTACCGAACAGACCGGCCAAAGTACCGAGGGTTACGATAGTACCGATGATAGGAAGGTTTTCCTGCATCATAGGCATTTCGAGAGCAGTTGCTTCTTCGAGTTCCTTCTGGATTGAAAGAATCTTCTGTTCCTTCGTGAGGACAGTGTTTTCTTCCATTTCTTTGTACTTTCTCAAAGTAGCACCTACTACGTTAGCAACAGAACCGCGCTGCTTGTCGCAGAGCTGCTGAGCCTTAGCCATATCGTTGTTCTTGAGAGCTGACTTGATGTCGGCAACGAACTTAGTGAGGCTGGTACGGCCGTAAGCGTTGCGGATAGCGAAGAAACGCTCGATTGAAAGAGCTACTACGGTGATCAAAAGCGTCCAGATGATAGGCACTACGAAACCACCTTTGTAAACGGTACCCATCAAGTTGGCGGGTTCGTAAGACTCATCAGCACCTAAGAAGAAAGAGAACATTGCAGATGCACCTTCAGCTCCCTTAAAGTTGCTCATGTGACCGAAACCGAACACGTAGATAGCTTCTGCGATTAATGCGCAGACAATAATAACAGAAAGACCAGACTTAATGCCGGTGAAACCCTGAGATTGTTTCTTGGGCGCACCCTTGGGTGCAGTAGCATTTGTAGTTGCCATGTTGTAAAGATTAATTGGTTGTAAAAAAGTAAATTATTGATTTTCAGATATTTATTCGTTAATCCGTAAGTATGGAATGCATTTTACTTTCCTTTCATTACAGCCCGATTGCTAAATACGCTTTGCAACCTCTGACTTTTTCAAGGCAAAGATAAGGATTTTAATTGGTATTTACCGCATTTTTAGTGGTGCTTTTTGCTGATATTTTCAAGCAATTCGCTATTTATCCGATACTTTTTGCTATGTGCTTCACCTTACTTACGTTTTATTTTGTGCGCAAATTTAAAAAGTTCATCTTATTTAGCCAAATACTCCTACTGTTTTTTATGCTTGTGCGGCACTTTATGTGGCTTTTGTTCTTCAATATCTCATTTCTGTTACACTGTGGCTAATTTTAGGGGCAATTTCTTGGCTCTGACGCACTGATGTCATGCAATGCGCCCGCACGTCGGTAGGTTCCGAACATGCGGGCGCAGTTTTATCGTACATCTTGGCAAACAGTAGGGTTGCCTATGCTTATTTCCTGATTCATAACCGGGTGTACCCAATTATTTGTTCATTTGCAGACTGCCTGAACCAATCATCTGACCGTCAGCAAAGATATAGGCCGAATAATTTCCGGCACTGAGGTATTCAGAAATGGGCACGTACACGGTTACGTGGGTTTCCTGTCCGTTGTACTCCACAGTTTTGGCTGCTGAGTAGCCGATAGAGCGGTTTTCGTACTGGAAGTTACCCACCTGTCCGGCCACCTGCTGGTTGGGCTTGAGCAAACGTACATACACGGTGCGGTTGCCTGCCGAGGCGGTTACATTGCGGGTAATGGTAAACGTAACGGCAAAGCGAACAATGTCTTTGCTCTTGCGTGCAGTTTTACCGTTTTTCTTGAGGGGTGAAATGTTCACACCCGTGGCATTGAGCTGTGCGGCGATGGCCACCTTTTCGTTGAGCTTCGTGTTGCGCTCCTGAATGTTAGTATTCTCCACCTGCGTACGGGCTGCCTGTGCCAAAGCCTGGTCGCGTTCGCCAATGAGGGCCTGATTCAGCTGCTGCAACGAATCGACCTGGCGGATGTAGTCGCGAAGCACGGCGCGCACGGTGGCCAGTTCTTTTTTCAGACGCAGAATTTCGGCCGAGCTGTTGGCTTTCGTATTTTTCAGTTCTTTGAGCAAAGCCTCAGCGCGTGCCTGCTCTTCGTTAAGCCGGGTAATGAGCGAATCGTCTTTGACGCTCTTTTTCAGTTCGCCATACTGGCTGGCAAACTCGGCATACTGGTTTTCCATTTCGCGTTTGTCGAGTTCGGCAAGCTGGCGGAGTTCCTGGAGTTCTTTTTCTTTATCGGCCAATTTTTGTTTGTCGCCGTTGCACGACACGATGGCGAATCCCACGCTCGAGGTAATAAACAGGGCGAGGAATATACGTACGAATTGTTTCATGCGAAGTTTAGTTAATGATTACGACTGGGCATTTCTACTTATTTTGAAACGCCTGATTAAAACACAGCAGAGCAGGAAATGCAAGGAGCATGAGCGGAATACTGAAATTTCGCTGTGCAGCCTTACATTTCCCGCTTTGCGCTTAAAGGGTTATGATTAAGT
>FR901810.1:67583-73772 GCA_000437675.1 Prevotella sp. CAG:891 | reverse complement strand
TAAGTAGGTGTTCAAAATTATTTTATATAATTCTATCGAAGTATTTTTACTTTGCATTACGTTCTTGCACCGCATTTGTTTGCCCTGCGCTCAGTCACATAGCCCGCTATGCTCCTGAGCACAGAACAAACAACTACGGCACAATAACGCAATTCAAATGTAAAAATAATTTTGAACACCTACTTACCTTCGAGGTCAGGAAGTGCTGAGCCTCAGTTTTGGGTGATTACTCGATGACCGTGATCCATCCGTGTGCATCGGGTTCGATGCCATACTGAATGTTGCGGAGCAGTTTGTAGAGTTTTTCGGAGATGGGTCCGGGCTTACCGTCCTTCGAAATGACGTAGCTCTTCTTGTTTTCCAAATCGTCGATACGACGGATGGGGCTGATTACGGCAGCCGTTCCGCAAGCACCGGCTTCCTCGAAGGTTTCGAGTTCTTCTTCGGGAATGGGGCGAACCTCTACTTCGTAGCCAAGGTCTTTGGCCAACTGCTGCAAGCTGCGGTTGGTGATTGAGGGCAGAATCGACGATGATTTCGGCGTAATGTATTTACCATCCTTGATACCGAAGAAGTTGGCAGCACCGCATTCGTCGATATACTTTTTCTCGCGTGCATCGAGGTAGAACTCTGAAGCATAGCCAGCTTCGTGGGCAATGTGGTTGGCCTTGAGGCTAGCAGCATAGTTACCACCCACCTTATACTGTCCGGTACCGAGCGGAGCGGCACGGTCGTATTCGCGGATAATCACATAATCGTTCGTAGCGAAACCGCCCTTGAAGTAAGGACCAACGGGACTTACGAAAATCACAAACAGATATTCATCGGCAGGATGTACGCCTACTTGTGCACCCGTACCGATGAGCAGCGGACGCAGGTAGAGCGATGCACCGCTTTCGTAGGGAGGCACGAAGCGTTCGTTGAGCAACACCACTTTCTTCACCATTTCCTCGAAGAGTTCAGTGGGGAGTTCGGGCATCATGATGCCTCGACAGGTGTTTTGCAGACGTTCGGCATTGTCTTTAACGCGGAAAGCGCGGATTTTGCCGTCGGGACAACGGAAAGCCTTAAGACCTTCAAAGGCTTCTTGTCCATAGTGCAAAGCAGTGGCTGCCATGTGTATGTTGATGGTTTCAGAAGAGGACACTTCGATGGCTCCCCATTTACCGTTACGATAATAGCAGCGAACGTTGTAGTCGGTGGGCATATAGCCAAACTTCAAATTGGCCCAATCAATATTCTGCATAGTACTTTTTATTTTGATTGATGATGTAATCCCTGGCGGCCCTCTGCTTTGAAACTGTAGTTGACAGCCGGTCGTCAGTTGTTGGGGGCAAATTTAAGCATTAAATCGATTTTTTACCACTTTCACCGATTATTTTTTCGGCATTCATGCTTTTCGTCAGGATTTAGCCGTCGTCAGAAATGAAAATACGGCTTTCGTGCTTCATTTTGATGCCAATATTTTTGGTTTTTTCAGCGTTTAGTGTAACTTCGCATATACAAACAGAGTTGTAACCTGTAACGAATTTGCCCAAGCGGCATTGAGCGGCCCATAGAAAGAAGCCGTACCTATACTGCCGGCAATTTGCGTCTGTTACTGATAGGCTCATTTTTTAAAAAACCTTACAATTAACCTTTTCAACTCAAACACGTATGTTTGCCATTATCATCAATGCCGTCGCCGTTGTAGTGGGCAGTGCCATCGGCGCCCTATTTCGCAAAAGCATCAGCGAAAAGTACATCAACGTTCTGAACACTGCCATGGGACTTTGTGCCCTGGTTCTGGGTGTGAACGTAGCCATTGAAAATATGCAAAAGACTCAGTACCCCGTGCTTTTCATCTTCTGTCTTTCGATGGGTGGTTTGTTAGGTACCGTGTTGAAGTTCGACCAGCGCATGGAGTCGACCACGCGTAAAATGTCGAGTTCGAACCTTTCGCAGGGCATCACCACAGCCGTACTGCTTTGCTGTGTGGGCACACTGGCCATGATGGGTCCGGTGATGAGCGCATTGTATGGCGACGATACCTACCTCATGACTGCTGCCACGCTCAACCTCGTTACCATGATTGTGGTGGCTTCGTCCTACGGTTTCGGGGTGGTCATCACTTCGGTCATCGTATTGGTGTGGATGTCGAGCATTTACGGCATTGCCATGTTGTCGCGCACGTTTATTTCCGAGGAACTCATTGCCGAGGTATCGCTGGTCGGCGGCATTCTGATTGCTGCATCGGGTTTGGGTGTGCTTCACATCAAGGACTGCAAAACCATTAACCTGCTTCCGGCACTTTTCATGCCGATTCTGTTTTTTGCTATCAAATCGTTGCTCAACCTTTAATACGTTTTCACTGCATGACTAAATTGTGGATTATTTCGCTGCCTATGCTGCTTCTGCCCGTGCTGACGGGCTGCAAGGGGAAAACCACATCCGACCCTCAGCAACCGGCGACCGACTCTATACAACAGACTGCCACTGCCACCGATTCGGTTCGGGCCGACACCGCAACCGAGGCTACAACCGACGAAATGCGCCATATCAAAAAGGATGTGTACGCCATTACCAAAGAGCGCATTGAGGGTTACGACGACTTTATCAGTAGCCGCAAATCGTTCGACTTGGAGTGGCCCGAGGATGTGGCTGCGTGCCAAAACCTGAGCAGCTTGCAGCAAAGGCTCATTAAATGGATGTTCGAAAAGAAAGCACAGGGCACCATCGACCAGATTATCAAAAAAGAAACAGCCCAACCGCTGTTTGCCAACGACGACCAATGCCCCGACTTTACGTTCATCAACAAGGATAAATACGAGGCTACTGAGTGCATGCCGCTCGAATCGGACGTCAGCTTGAAGTACTACGCGCATTCGCCCGAACTCATTGTGTTCAAATACTCCTTCTACATTTACGAAGGGGGTGCCCATGGTTATGGTGCCTCGCGCTACCTTACGTTCATGCGCAAGGACGCGCAAGTGGTGAGTTTGAAGCACCTGTTTGGCAACCACACCGACGCGCTGCTGAAAATCGTGAACAAGGAAATCAAGCAGGCTGCGGCTAAAAACAGCACGTTCTACAACGAGGCATCGCGCATCGACGAATGGACCATTACGCCGAAGGGCATTACGTTCGTTTTCAACGAAGGACTTATCGGCAGCATGGCCGAAGGAGCTGTGAGCATTCCGCTCACCACCGCCCAAATATCAGCTTTGCTCACTCCCGAAGGCAAAAGGCTGCTTGACGATGCAAAGCAAAATATGAAAGTGGAAAACAAACAGCTTTAGCTTCATTCCGAAGCATACGTGGCAGGCCGATTCGCCGGCATTGAACAGGCTCTGCCCAACCTCCTAACATTTAAGGCCGTAAGCAAAGGGAACTTTCCTCCCTGCTTACGGCCTTTTTTGTATGCGTCTATATACCCTCTGATGGGGCGCATGGCGTTAGTTATTTATTGAAATCGTCTAAACTTTTCTGACTAAGATTTGATTTGGAGATTTATCTCTTCTAAATTCAGACGACTTCATTGAATATTTTTCTTCTTAGGCTTCACATCCAGCCGGTAAACCACGTGGAGTGTAAGGTACGACGGAATGGTGTTATACCAAGTTTCGGTGCGTCCCTGCACATTTACGGTTTTCCGAATGTTGGCTATTTGCTGCAAAAGGTCGAACGCATTAGCCTTGACCATCCATTGCTGTTTCTTGCCCAACGTCTTGGCCAGCGAGGCATTCCACACCCAATCGGTGGTATTCATCGTGGGGTCGTTGTATCCGCGTCGACTGTATGCCATGATGTCGGTGCTGAAGTCGATGCCCCACAGAATGGGCGAATAGAACGTCAGGCCGTATGAATAGTCGGTGTAGCTGAAATCGCTGAAGCCCGGTTCGCGGCTTTCGGTCGAAGTCCACTGTGCTGCGGCTTTGGCGCCGATTCTGATTTTGTTGATGCGATAGTTGATGGTCAACTCGTCGTTGAGTGCCACATTGTCGAAGGCGAGCGTGCGGCCGGCCTGTTCCGTACCGTCGTTGGCAAAGCCCATGCTGTGTGCAAAACCAAAGCGAAGGTTATTCTGTAAGTCCCACCGGCTTTTTTTGTCAAGAATTTGGGTGTAGTTGCAGTTTGCCGTAGCTTGCCAGTTGCCGTTGATATTCATGGGCTGGTAGGTGGTCACGCCGGTCTGCTTGTTGTAACGCTGTGCCATGGCCACGGCATTTTTCCATTTGTTATACGTGGCACTGAAGTTTAATTGACGCGACTTTTCTTGGGTTCTGAACCGATATTGCAATGTGCCGTAAGTTTTACGCGTTTTATGCAGCTGAGGATTGCCTATATAGTGCATAAGCGGGTCGGTTTCGTTGCGAACATCGAGCAAGTCCATAAGGTTCGGAAGTTCGTACTCCCAACCTCCCCCAAGCAAAAAAACATTATTCTTGTATGAATAAAGCAATTCGCCGGCAAGGTTGCAAACGAATGTATGGTTGTTTACAGATTGATTGGTTTGATTTCTGTAGTCATGGAGTTGTCTGTTATACAGATACAATGTAGGCACAAGCCTTAGCGCAATATCTTTGTAGCTTGACTCCATTTCAAGGTCAAGTTGCTGTACTCGTTCAAGCCGCGTAGTGTGGTAACTGTTTTGCTTGTCAATGAACCAATCAGCCGCTTGCTGTGTAAGGGGGGAAAGCCAGTTGTTTGTGTTGCGCTGCAAATCCTGGTGGCCGGAATTGAATTGTTGCTAATAACTGTACTTCACATAATAATTGAAACCGAATGGTTTTGCCCAACCATTTTTGCCACGCTCTTTGTCCAACGCAAAATGCTGCAGGCTGATTCCTGTTTGAAACTGGTAATCTTTGGCAGGCAGGTATGATTTGCGCTGCTCGGGAACAACGTTTTCAAGAGGAAAGTAAACAATGCGGTCGGCAGCAAACAAATTCGCTTTTTCGTGATTGTAGTTCGATTTGAAATAGTAATTCAGTATTTTACTGCCGAGATAGCTATTGCCACTCAAAAGCGAAGAAACACCCCACCCTGTATAGCGGTAGCGGCTGTCCTGACTACGGTTGTAAAGGGTATCAATGCTGCTTGCAAATTGCTGCTGTGATTGTTGCCGAAGCGAGGCGGTGTTTTTGTTATGGGCATAATTGGCAGCAAACTCTGCCGTAAAGTAATTCGACAAGTAGTTATAGTTCAATCTCGACTGCCATTTCAGGTCAGTAGTGGTGTTTTTATCGCGCGCTGTGGAATGGTCGTAAACGCTTCCACCGTCGTAAAAGGTTTCTTGATTTCGTACCGTAGCCGTAAGTTTTTCCTGTCGGAGTGCCTGTAGCGAAGTGTTGAATTTGAACTTTGAATCCTTGGGTTCAAGGTCGAGTGAAATGCCGGCTGTGTACGTTTTCTTTTCGCCGTCTGCCGGGTCGGCCTTTTTCCATTCGCCCTTGCTGCCGGGGGCAGCATCATCGTTCAAGTTATTGGCGTTGGCATAAAATGCCAGCGTTGAATGGTTGGTATATCGCATGGCAAAGAGGCGGGCAAGCCATCGTTCGTCCCATCCGCCTTTCAGGTTGGTGCCACCGGCCAGCTCATAGTTCGAAATCCAGCCTTGGGCATATTCGCGTTTCAGGCGAACGTCCATCACCAGTGGGTCGCGTTCTTTCTCCTCCTGCGAGCGTTCTCTGCCATCGCGTTCGGCATGTTCATTTTTTCGGTACACTTGTACTTTGTTCACCGTGTATGCCGGCAAGTTATGCAGGGCTACACGGGGGTCACCACTAAAAAAGTCACGTCCATTGACGAGCAAACTCGACACAAATTCACCGTTCACCGTAATTTTTCCGTTTTCATCGAGTTTCACGCCGGGCAGTGCACGTATCAGTCCGTCGAGCATCGAACCGTCCTGCATTCGGAATGCAGCGGCATTATATTCAATGGTATCTCCTTTCGTCACCATCAATATGCGCGAAGCCGTCACAGTGGCTTCACTCAAATCGGTTTCAGGTGCGTTCTGGTAAATATATACAGGTTTGGGCGTAAAGAGTGTGACACCTCTTGGCATTTTCACTTTACAGTAATGCCAGGTTGTGGGATATCCTTCGCGTTCAATGCGATAGACATAAGCCTTCCTTTTGGGTACTTCGCGATAAAAATAACCCATCATGAGTTTTTTACTTTCATACTTCATGGAATCTACCAAGA
>FR901810.1:64255-67553 GCA_000437675.1 Prevotella sp. CAG:891 | reverse complement strand
CGTCGTACTGTCAGCTTCATAAATTGAAACATGCGCACCCTCTATCATTGCTTCTGAAAAACCATCAAGCACTTTAAATTTATATACCTGAATAGTATCTTCTCCATTCGGCTGTTTGGCATGGGCATGAGTAAGCGTAAAAGGAAACGCGAGCAGTAAAAAGAGTATCTTTTTTTTCATTAGGAAAGCATTTAAGGATTTCAACGGATAAGTTTGGTGCAAAACCTTTGGGCTGCACCAAACTATTTGTCATCAGCCTATGACAGTATATACGAATTATATGTGCCATACTTGGCTAAAGCAAATTTGGATTATTGTTAAAAGCAGTAGCTGTATGAGAAGTACGTAATTCTGAACGAAACCTACTAATTAAACTGTTCGGATTCTTCATCAGTAAGGTATTTTTAAGGTTATACACTTGCATGCAAATATAATGAAAGACTATAATGTATAAAAATAAATGATAGTTTTTTTTAATTAGCTCTATATTTTTATTATCAAATTGCACAAAATAGCAAACTTTTGTTTTTTTGATGATTGAGTATTATCCGTTTCATATACTGATGATTATATATGTATTCAAACAATGTGAGCTGAAGGCTTGTTTAGCTTTACAACGAACCTTGTGGGTATTGACCAGTACAAATTCAAATGGCAAATTTTAATATTTGCTTCACCTACGCTCCAAAGTATAACCTTCTATCATTTTGGATTGGGAAATATTTCGCTGTTTGTTGGACGTAGGACGGAATTAACAAACAAGTAAACAAACGTAAAAATAAAACGTTCGCCTTTTGCTTTATTGCAAAGCGCAATGAGCGTTGGCGGAACCGATTTTGGCGTTTTTCTGAAAACGCTGATTATCAGCAATTCCGAGATTCTTGAAACTAGCTCGGAACTAATTTCAACTAGCTCGGAACTAATTTCAACTAGCTTGGAACTAATTCGAACAATCGCGGAGCAAATGTTGACAATAGTGCATCGCGTGGGCCAAACAAGGGGGTGCTGATGGAAAAACAAACTGAATATTTTAATATAGTTTTACTTATTAGATAGCATACTGTTTACATTTGCAATAATGGAAACTGTGAGGCGTAATAAAAAAGGGCATACAAAACGTGACGGAGCCACAATAAAAAAGGCCGTTAGCAGGTGAGTAGATTACCTGCTAACGGCCTTGTAGGACAACGGGCAGCAAAGGGGAGGTGCTGCTCGGGCGGTTTATTTATTGGGGAAGTGGATGACCAGTTCGATAACGGCTTTGTCGCGTTCAGAGGGTTTGGCCAATTCGATGTTGTCGTAGAAATACTTTTCGTAGTTCAAGCGAATGTCGGCATTCATCTTTTTGGCAAAACTGAGGGTGATACCGCCGGTTACGCGCTGACGGGCAGCATCGGTGAGCTTCATGGCTGTGCCTTCGTCGTTGAGCGTTCCGTCGGAGTGGTTGTCCATGCGGTCGTAACGGCAGAGGAAGCTCACTTTCTGGAAAACACGACGCAGGGGCTGGTCGTACGACACGAAAGCATCGAGGGCGTTGACGTCGGAGAATGCGCCATGGTTATAGTGCTTGCGAAGGTATTCGCATTCGGCTGTGAAACGTCCGTGCTGGAAGGTGATGCCGCCGTCGTACAGGTAGGTCGAAATGCCCGAGGGATTTAACTTTTGTACGGATGCCTGAAGGGTGAAGCCTAAGGGCAGTTTGTACTGCAGTTTGGCTGAATAGTTGAACTCCTTGGTCCAATAATCCTTCTGATTGGTCAGTCCCGACCCGTTGAACACGCCGGCTTCGATGCTCAGGGGAATGCGCTGACAGTGATAGGCGGCATAAAAGCCCACATCGCGCACGTTGCCTACTTGTTTGGCAATAAACGAGCGGTTGGCAAAGTATTGCTTGTGCGGAGAGCGGGGGGCATCGATGCTGAAGGGCACACGCATTTGTCCCAAACGCAGATTCATACCTTTCAGCGGGAGTACACCGGCGTAGGCATCGAGCATCTTGATTTTACCTTCGTCTGACAGGTCGATTTCGGCCTTGTATTCCACCATCGGCACAATGCGTCCGTCGAAGGCGATACGCGCTGTGCGCACTTCAAAGCGTCCTTCCTTTTCATTGGTTTGATACTCCATTTTTCCACGGATGGTTCCGCTGATTTGGGGGAACCATTCGGGCAGTGCGCGTTCGGATTTTGACGGCACAGAATCGTTGGAAGTTTGTGCCGTGGCATGGAGCGCAAAGGCGGCCAATAAAGCGGTAAGGGAAAGTTTGATTGGTTTCATTGGGGGGAGGCATTCATCCGGCTTGGGGCTGTAATTGAAAATGAGCCTTGCCGCCAGTGGGTTGAGTTTTTGAGGGATTAGTGCTTGGAGTTGAAAAAAAATGGTTTCTGTTTTTTAAAAGCAGGTACTCAAATTTGCATTGAGCACCTGCTTTCGGGGTTACATGCCGTAGGGTTCACCGTCAGGGCGAACAGCTGCGGCAATGCTGTCGATTACACCATTTCGCGATAGAGTTTAGTGTTTTTGAGCAACTCTTTCACTTCGACGAGCAATTGTTCGGTTTCCTGAACGAGGTGAAGCATCAGGGTGATGGCAGTGAGGTTGACATCGGTGGTTTGGATGGCCACTCCGATTTCCTGTCCAAGGTTGTGAAGTTCACTTCTGATTTCCGAACAGCGTGCCATGAGTGCATCGTTGTCCTCGCTGCGCTGGTTGCGGAAGTTGCCGGCAATTTCGGCAATGAGTTCGGTGAACTCGGTACGCAGTTTGGTGTAGCGTGCAGCAAATGTGGCATCAATCGGCGAGAAGTGGTTGTCGACGTGCTCATAAGCCGGTTCGGCAATACGGATAAGTCCGTAAAGCATTTGGCGGAGCGAATTGTGAATCAAGTGGAAGTTTGTGCTCAGGCGAATACCGGCTACAGGGGGTTCGGCTCGTCGCAGGCAGAGGGTTTCGCGGCGACGAAGGTTCTTCAGTTCGCGCTTGCTCTTGTTGAGGGTGCGTATGCTCTGACGCATGGGGCGCAGATGTTCGCCAAACAAGCCGTCGGTGGTACGCACCAGGAGGTCGGCATACTGCTCGGTTACCTCGGCCACGCTCATGTTGATGTGGCGGGTGAGCATGGGCACAATCTGCGTGCGGTCGGTGGTTTGAAGCATTTGCTGGAAGAGAATGTCGCCCTGCTGTGCTTCTTCCTTCTGCTTCTTATTGAAGCGCTGCTGGCTGTGGATGATGCTGTAAATACCAATCGACACGATGATTACGGCTGGTACGACTCCACCCAAGTTCACGGCCATGGCCA
>FR901810.1:59523-64183 GCA_000437675.1 Prevotella sp. CAG:891 | reverse complement strand
AACCAACCACCAATGACGGTGAGCACACCGGTGATGCGGAACACGGCACTTTCGCGACTCCAGGCACGGTCGGCTAACGAGGTACCCATGGCTACCATAAAGGTGACGAAGGTGGTGGAAAGGGGCAACTTGAGCGAGGTACCGAGGGCAATGAGCAACGAGGCTACAACGAGGTTGACCGAGGCACGGAGCATGTCGTAGGCGGCACCGTTGTCGACAGCGTCGACGGGTGTCTGGAAGCGTTTGTCGACAAAGCGGCTTACGCTTTCGGGGGTGTAGCGCGATACGGAGCGGGCTACGCTGTTGCTCCAGCGCACGAGGCTGCGGGCTACTTTCGAGGAACCGAACATTTCGTCGCCTTCGGATTTGCGCGAAAGTCCGACTTCGGTTTCAACTACCTTGCGGGCTTTCTTTGAAGTGGCAAGCGAGAACACCATGATGGCACCGGCTGCGACAAGGAAGTAGATGGGGGTGGTGGCTGAATCGTGCAGCGAGTGCATCATGAAGGTGTCGGGGGTAAAGGCACTGCCGTTGGCGGTGAAGTCGAGGAACGATGAATATCCGGCCAGGGGCACACCGATGAAGTTAACCAAGTCGTTGCCGGCAAAGGCGGTGGCGAGGGCAAACGTACCGCAAAGCACAATGACGCGAAACACGTTGACCTTCAGCATGTGGAGCAACTGCATCAGGATGGTAGATACTACAAAGGTTAAGCCTAACACCATAAGGATGTTTTCGTCGAGATAGGCCTTGACGTCGGCACTCATGAACGAGAGCTGCTTGAGACCCTTGAAAAGCATGAAGTAAAGAATTGACGTGATGGCTACACCACCGAAAATGCCGATTTTAAAGCGAAGGTTCTTGAAAATTTCGAACGTGAAAATCAGACGGGTGAGATACTGGATGAGCGAACCGAAAATAAAGGCAAGCGGCACACTCATGAATATACCGAAAATTACTTCGAGGGCCTTGGAAGTGTTGAGGTAGTCGCCCATACCGAGGGCCAGACCGTCGCCGGCCATTTTAATCATGACAAAGGCAAACGAGGCTCCGAGCAGTTCGAAAACCATCGACACGGTGGTCGAGGTGGGCATACCGAAACTGTTGAACATGTCGAGCAACACAATGTCGGTGACCATCACGGCCAGGTAAATGTACATGACCTCGCGGAAACTGAAATACTGCGGTGTGAAAATGCCGTGACGGGCAATATCCATCATGCCATTGCTCAAAATACATCCGCAAAACACACCAATCGAGGCAATGATAAGCAGCGTGCGGTACTTGGCCGTTCGCGAACCTATGGCCGAATTTAGAAAATTTACTGCGTCGTTACTGACGCCCACCCAAAGGTCGAAAGCGGCCAGAACGAAAAGGAATATGACCATTCCAAGGTACATCCATTCCATAAAAGTGTAGTTTATTGATTAAGTGAGTAATTTTCTGCCAATAGCAGTCAGCACTTGGCCCTGAGGGCTTGCCTTTTTCAGGAGGGTGGCGCACTGGGGAATGTTTGCAACCGCCCGGTACTGACTTTACGGGTGCAAAATTACCGGCTTCGTGTTGGCTGGGTGTGACAAAACGGTTAAGAAAGTGTTACAACAGGAGGGAGACGTAACAAAGAGGAAAAAGCAAACTGACACAGGATTGTAACACAAACGGAACGGAGAATTGAGGTGAAATGCCTGAAAATGAGGAAGGAGAATGAGGTTTCACAAAAAATTAACAGCCTTACAAATGCAAAGAATGCAGAAAAGCAGTAATATTGCACCGTGTTAGCGAAGGCTGGAAAAAGTAGTTACACTTTTGTAACATAAAAAAAGTCAGCCTGTTTCGGCAAACGGCATGCGTTTCACGTTGCTTTTCGCGCTGTCTTCACTGCACTTTTACCTGCATTTGCAACCAACATACAAATATATATATGGCTTACAAAATTCTTATTGTCGACGATGAACCCGATTTACGCGAAATTCTGCAATGCAACCTTGAAAATGCGGGTTACGAGGTAGACACTGCCGAATCGGCCGAAGAAGCACTGCACTTGCTAAGCTCCGAACATCATCTGATTCTGCTCGACGTGATGCTGGGCGGTATGTCGGGCTTCAAAATGGCCGAAAAGCTGCGAAAGGAACTCAAGAACCAAACGCCTATTATTTTCCTTACGGCTAAGGATACGGAAAACGATATGCTGACGGGATTTTCGGCCGGCGGCGATGACTACATTGCGAAACCGTTTTCGCTTCACGAGGTACTGGCGCGCATCAAAGCTATATTGCGCCGTACGCAAACCGCACCCGAAAACCCGGTGCTGAAAGTGGCCGGACTGACGATTGATTACACCAAAAAACTGGTGGAATCGAACGGTAAGGAGGTGCGACTTTCGCCCAAGGAATTTGGCATTCTGAGTATGCTGGCCAAACAGCCGGGAAGGGTTTTCTCGCGCGAGGAAATTCTGGCTGAGGTGTGGCATGGCGACTGCTATGTGCTTGACCGCACGGTCGATGTGCACATTGCGCGTGTTCGCCGCAAACTCGAAGAAAATGCTTACCACCTGACTAACCGCCAGGGCTATGGCTACTGCTTCGAGGAGTAAACCTACGGAAACTATTCAATGACGCATACGCATTTTCTTTAGTAGATGCTGTAAGATTACTTTTGCTGTAAGATTACTTTTGCTGTAAGATTACTTTTCTGCAGTATCTACTGATTCAAGTGGGGAAACTTATTCTGCACTTCCCCACTTGCTTTCTGCCTTTTGGCTGCGACAATAGGCCGACTCGCTGTTTGCCGTGAACCCAACAAAGGCATTTTGTTGAAAAAGAAATAGAACACTATGCAGCGTCTTGCCGCTAACCTGTCTTTACTTACCTACCCCAAAAGACCATGAACCTACGACTGACATACCGTACCAAACTTTTGCTGAACTTTTTGGCGCTCTTTGCCATTTTTACTGCATTGCTGGTAATGTTTCAACACAACCGCGAAAAGCAATACAAACGCGACTTGCTGGAACAACGATTGGAAAGCTATGCGGATGTGGTGGCGAAAGAGGTGGAAAACGATGTAGTGAAGAACGATACCTTGAAGTTTCAGAACCTGGCTAACGTGTTGCCGAGCGACTTGCGACTGACCGTTATCAACAACCGCGGACAGGTAATGTTTGAATCGTTGCTGCACAGCATCAAAGAAATGGATAACCACCTGAACCGCCCTGAGGTGCAAATGGCTCTGCACAATGATAAGGGCTCGGACATCAGACATTCAACGACTGAGAACCGCGACTACTTTTACTACGCAAAACTCTACGACCAATACATCGTGCGCGTGGCTCTGCCAAACGATGCTACCACGCAAACGTTAATGAAGGCCGACAACGTGTTTTTGTGGTTCGTACTGATGCTGTTTCCGGTGGTGCTGATTTTCGTGATTCAGATTTCTGACCGCATGGGCAAGTCGATTTCGGGCCTCAACGATTTCATCAAATCGGCCGACCGTGGCTTGGTAGACTATGCGCACATCAAGTTTCCGCAGTCGGAATTGGGCGACATTGGCTATGCCATTATGCAAAAATACAAGCAGCTTGAGGAAAGCAACCGACAACTGGCTACGGAACGCGAACGACTGATGCGACATTTTCATTACTTTGAAGAGGGGGTGGCCATTTACACGCCTGAACGTCAGCGCATTTACTCGAACCCGCGCTTCATGCAGTATGTCAACGTTATTCTGGACAAACCTACGGCTGACCTCGATGCTATCTGGCAATCGCCTATCTTTGCTCCGGCCATCGAATTCCTGAAACTGAACGGGGGC
This sequence comes from Prevotella sp. CAG:891, assembly GCA_000437675.1. Classification (GTDB taxonomy): domain Bacteria; phylum Bacteroidota; class Bacteroidia; order Bacteroidales; family Bacteroidaceae; genus Alloprevotella. Next base: position 60,370 of record FR901810.1, on the reverse strand, counting down.
AAGCGTCCTACTACTGAGGAGGCGCCGATTTTCCGCTTCACAGCGCAGGGCGGTGGCAATACGTTTGGCGTGCAGTTGCTCATTTACAAGGACGAGGGCTTCGAACTGACACTGGCTGATGTGACGAGGGCTGAGAAGAACAAGATTCTGAAACAGCAAATGAGCAACAACATTACGCATGAACTGCGCACACCGGTGAGCAGCATCAGGGGATACATTGAAACTATTTTGGACTGTCCGACGCTGAACGATGAACGTAAGTTTTACTTCCTGAAGAAAGCGCATGCACAAGTGGTGCGACTTACTGATCTCATTCGCGATGTGGCGCTCATAACCAAAACTGAAGAGGCGGCTGAACTCATGCCGCGCGAACAGGTGGTTGTGGCTAAGGTCATTGACGATGCCAAAGAGGACCTGAACGATAAATTCACAGCCAACCAAAGCGAACTCTTTGTAGGAGTGCCCGAAGGTTTAACTATCAATGGTAACTATTCACTGATTTACAGCATTTTCCGCAACCTCATCGAAAACAGTCTGCGCTACGCCGGCGAGGGGGCTGAAATTCATGTGAACTGTTACAGTGTCACCGAATCGTTTGCCTTCTTCTCGGTCTACGACACCGGAAAGGGTGTTCCCGAGGAGCATTTGCCGCGCTTGTTCGAACGCTTCTACCGTGTTTCTGAAGGACGTACGCGCGACTGTGGCGGCACGGGTCTCGGACTGAGCATTGTGCGCAATGCCGTGCTGTTTCACCACGGCGACATTTCGGTGCGCAACCGACGCGAAGGTGGATTGGAATTCTTGTTCTCGCTCCACGTTTAACGGCGCTTTTTGCGGGGATAATGAC
>FR901810.1:38845-59484 GCA_000437675.1 Prevotella sp. CAG:891 | reverse complement strand
GAAGCATAAGTAAGCGCTCAAAATTATTTATATAATTCTATCGAAGTATTTTTACTTTGCATAGTGTGCTTGCACCATTTCTGCCTGCCCTGCACTCAGTCACATAGCCCGCTATGCTCCTGAGTGCAGAACAAGCAGCTACGGCACAATCACACCATTCAAATGTAAAAATAATTATGAACACCTACTTAACGCTATTCAAACTGATACAAATAGCTACAAAAAAACGGGCAGAGGTTTTCTGTCCGTTTTTTTGTATATCTGTAATATAGGAGTGACTCTCAGCCCTTCTGCCATTAGCCGGCATCACGCACTGCAGCGCGAAAGGCTTAGGCGGCACGTAAGGAATCTGTCGGGCTTACTTTCTGAACAAACTAAAGTTGACGCTGCCGTAGGCGCGGTGTTCAAGAAAGTCGGGACGGTCGGAAAAATCGTGGGTCTTGCCATGTTCCAACACAAAAAGGGTGCCTTCCTTTACCAATCCTGAGTTCATAACACGTTCAGGAAGTTCGGCAAGTTCGGGCAGCGCGTAGGGAGGATCGGCAAAGACGAGGTCGTAAGGTTGTGCGCAACGGCTGATGAAACGCAGGGCATCGGCGCAAATGGGGTTCCAGGCCTCATCGCCCAACGTACGCTGACATTGCGAGATAAAGGAAAAATGCTGGCGGTCTTTTTCAACGGTGGTTACCTGTGGGCAACCTCTCGACACGAGCTCCAGCGAAATGCTGCCCGTACCGCCAAAAAGGTCTAATGCTCGGGTTTCGTCAAAATCGAGGTAGGCACGCAGCACGTTGAATATGTTTTCTTTGGCAAAGTCCGTCGTTGGGCGTGCCTTGAAGCTGCGGGGCACTTCGAAATGACGGCCTTTGTATTTACCGGTAATGATTCGCATGGCGTAGGGAATTTTCGGGGTGAATGTAAAAAAGAGGGAAGGCGGAACGAGCCGCGCGTAAATGGGGAGGGCATCCTCTCTCCGAGGTAAAGGCTATTTGCGGTGCAAGGCACAAATTAAATCGTAAGGAACGCCGGCGTGGGTCGAAGCGGCACTTCGGTTAAACTCGGCTGCCGGATTTACAGCATAAACAGCCGGTGCGTATTTTTGCAATTCATCGACCACCGGATCGCGCAAGGCAGGAATACCCGCCACGAACACGGGGGTTTCGGCAATATTTACGCCCAAATGGTGCGCCAGGTTGAACACGTAATAGTCCACATCCGTCAGCGTACGCACATTGTAGGTGTTGAGCATCAGCAAGCGTGCATCTTCCATTACGGCAATGTCCACTACCCCATCGTGTGTGTACACAAAGATGCGCCTTCCGTTCTGTTTGCCCATGCCTTGTGCCTTGGTAGCAAAGTGCTGCACCACATGGGTGAGTGCGGCTGTGTAATGCACATCGGCCCCAAAGGTTTCTTCGATGATGCGGCAGGTTGTTTCTTCAAGGGCAAAGAGCAACACAATGTTCGAAGCGGGCACGGTATCGTAAAACACGCGGTTCGCCACATCCGAACGGAAGCAGTAATTGTAAATTGTTTCTGCATCTTCCTCCTGAAATTCGGCCAGGGGGACGGGGGTGACGCGGCCATTTACGCAAATCTCTATCTGCGGCGGAAGGTTTTGCAACAGGGGTACCTGCTCAATGGCTTCGCGCAAATTCATGGCCAACGACACCTGTGGCCTTACGTTATAAGGCACAAAGGTGAAGGCTTCGCCAGTACGGTTGCCGGAACAGGCAAAACAAAAATCGGTATCGGATATGCGTATGTGTAAACTCACGCTCGTAAGATTTTTTTTTAATAGACGAAATGCCTGCACCGCTTCACGGCCGCGCAGGCTTACTGAAAGATTACGGTTGTGCTGCAAGTGGCCACGGGCAAGCGAATTGCACGGCCGAACTTTCCGGCAACCGGGCGCACGGAAACTTACTTGCGGCGTGCGCGGTAAACGACAGCCAGCCCCAAAGCCAGCAACACGCCCAAACTGTTTGCGGCAAAATCCCACCAATCGCCACTGCGGCAAGTTGTCAGATAAGCCTGTGCCAACTCAATGGCTCCACTCATCAATATGGGTAAAACCACTGCCACTGACACAAGTACCCCCCGGCTGAAGTGCACATGGTGGTGAAAGTATTCAAACCAAAATACACCGCAAGTGCCCAGATACATACTCACGTGCACCACTTTGTCAATGCCATCGAAAGTGGGCATCTGCAGCGAAGGGGGCTTAATGAGGCAGATGTACCACACCACGACGATACAAAGCAGTGTCAGCGGAAAAGAACGTAGAAACTTTACCAAAACTTGTTCAGCTTTTCGTTATACTCAAAACCGGCAGCTTGAAGTTGCTCCTGCAATTCGTGTTTGCAGACGTTCATGTCTTCACACAACGCATCGAGCGAATGGTATTCGTCGCGCAGTTTCATGTTTACGACGCTAAACAGCATCATGGGGTCCTTAGGTAATGTCATCAATGTATACTTAAAAATAGATTATTACAATGTGTACATGCAAAATTACTGCTTTTAAGCAGACCTTGAGCCAAGGGGCATGTTTTTTGACAGAATATTTTATGCCCTACTCCCAAAAAGCAAAACGAACCAAGCAGAATAAGCCTTTAAATACAATCGGGCGAAGGTTCAAAGTTTATGAATGACTTGCAGGTTTTCAAGTAGCTGTTCTTTCTTACTCACGCCCACAATCACACTCGTTACGCCGGGATGATTAAGTACCCATCGAAGCGAATACTGCGATAAGGTAAGACCTAAATCGCGGGCTTCGGCATTCCACGTTGCTAATTGTTCGAGCAGTTGGGGCGTCAACAGGCTTTCTTTCAAAGTGACATCGGTTCGCATTCGCGAGTCGGATGGTATGCCGTTAAGGTAACGGTCGGTCAGCAGGCCTTGTGCCAAGGGAGAGAACACTACCAATCCCAAATGCTGTCTGTTGAGTTCATTCAAAATGCCATCAGTTTTCAGCGATTGGTCGAGCAAATTCAAACGTCCCTGATACAGCAGAGGACGAACGTGCTGTTCTGTCAAGTATTTATAGGCATAAGGCAATACGTCAACTGGCCAGCGTGACAGCCCTACATATAAGGCCTTGCCTTGATGTACAACGTCGGCCAGAGCCTGAAGGGTTTCGTCAAGGGGCGTATGTGGGTCGTAACGGTGAGAGTAAAACACATCGACATAGTCTAACTTCATTCTTTGCAAACTTTGGTCAAGACTGGCCATCAGATATTTGCGCGAACCCCAGTTGCCATAAGGTCCGGGCCACATGTCGTAACCGGCTTTGGTGGCAATGAACAGTTCGTCGCGATACGGACGGAACGAAGTTTGCATGACGCGACCGAAATTTTCCTCGGCCGAACCGTAAGGTGGACCGTAGTTATTGGCGAGGTCGAAATGTACAATTCCGTGGTCGAAAGCGGTGTGGAGCAAATCCTGACACTCGCTTAACGAACGATTTCCGCCAAAACCTTTCCACAATCCCAAAGAGATGCGGGGCAAAAGCACTCCGCTGTTTCCACAACGCTGATACATTTGTTCAGCATGATCGTAGCGAGTTGATGCGGCTTCGTAGGCTGTTTGTAATGTCATATCAAGAAGAGGTTAGTATAGTCAACATGTCGGCCCCGTCCAATTCACCAGATACACGCGGTCGGTTGTTCGGGTAAAAGCCGTGTAGAGCCAGCGCAGATAAGGGGTGCCGAGTGCTTCGTCGGGCACATAGCCCTGGTCGACATACACACGCGCCCACTGTCCGCCCTGTGCCTTGTGGCAAGTAACGGCATAGGCATACTTTATTTGCAGGGCGTTGTAGTACGCATCCTCACGCAGCGCCTTGAGGCGGTCTTTTTTGGACGGTAGGTGTGCGTAATCTTCCATCACCCGTTCGTAAAGTGTGGTTCGTTCGGCTGCCGTGAGCGAAGGCGATTCCGACTGCAGGGTTGAAAGGAGCAGACGGCAGTCGAGTTCGCAATCGTTGTAGTCGGGAAAACGGAGTGTGGCATCGGCAAAGCTGAAACCATACTGTTCATGCACATTGCGTATGCTCATCACCTCGGCCGTGTCGCCATTGGCAATAAAGCTAAAAGGCAATTCTTCCTTTTCGGGCAAGCGTTTGGCCGCACGTTCGGTCCAGTAGTAATTGTTCTTCACCGCCATTACCAGGTCGCCGCGTGTCAATGCTTCTTCGCGGTCGAAGATGCGGGCTCTGATACCGTTGTTATACACATTGGCTCGTTTGTTCGAGCGGGTAACCACAATCACACCATCCGTACCGTAGTCGCGGTAATCGCTCACCAGACTTTCAATCAGTTCGTTGCCCGGCAAAACTCTCACTTCGCCATGCGCGCTGGTACTGATGGGCGGAATGCCATAATACTCCTCGGCCAAAAGCTGACGGATGCGGGTAGCTCCTGCCAGCACATCGCTTTCGTGACTTTGGCGCACCACTTCGGTCAGGTCGGCACTGCCCACCAGCATACCGTAGCGTTCAAGGGTTGCATTGCTCAAGGCGGCGCTTTCGGTTTCGCCCACGGGGGGAAGCTGTGCCGTATCGCCCACAAAGAGCAGGCGGCAACCGGCCGACATATACACATAGCGCATCAAGTCGTCGAGCAATTCGCCGGAGCCGAACACCGAAGGTTCGCCTGTTGTGCCTGTGGCTATCATCGAGGCCTCGTCCACAATGAAAAGGGCATTGCGAAGTTTGTTGTAGCCCAGGTCAAAGCGGGTGCCTTCGCCGCGGAATGTTTCCTGCCGGTAAATCATGCGATGAATGGTGTAGGCGCCTTCGCCGGCCATGCGTGCAAACACCTTGGCAGCGCGTCCGGTGGGTGCCAGCAGCACCACGGTTTTTTGCCACTTTCGCATCACGCGCACCAGGGCGCTGACAATCGACGTCTTGCCCGTTCCGGCATAACCGCGCAGAATGCAGGCGGCATGGGGTTTCGGGGTGGTTACAAAGTGCGAAAGCAACACGATGGCTCGTTGTTGTCCGGCGGTAGGAACAAACCCTAATTCTTTTTCAATGTCAAGTGCTATGTTTTCGCTACTCATCGTTCTTGGGGTTAAGTAGGTGCTCAAAATTATTTTTACTTTGCATGGTGCAAGCATATCATGCAAAGTAAAAATAATTCGATAGAATAATATAAATAATTTTGAACACCTACTTATACTTTTATTTTTCGTGAATCAAGCCGTAAGCGTAAGCTGCAATAAACACAAAGCAAGCAAGGGGTACGGCAAAGGCCAGCCCCATGGTGGTGTGGTCGGCAATGTAGCCCATCAGCACGGGTGCCAATGCTCCGCCCACAATGCACATAATCAGCAGCGACGAGGCCAGTTTGGTTTGGCCGTTCACATGGCGCAGGGCCAAAGCAAAAATGGTGGGGAACATAATGCTTTCGCACAAGTAACACACCAGGAAGGCTGCAACTCCGGCCCATCCGGCACCAGTGAGCAGCACGCCCATCGACAGGGTGGCTCCCACGGCACACCAAAGCAGCACCACCTGACTGCGCACGCGGGCCATTACGCGACTGCCAAACATACGGCCTAACATGAACAGCCCCATGCCGCCGAACGAAAGCATCTGTGCAGCCACAGCGTTCGACACCGTTGTACTTTCAGTTACATAGTTAATAAAAAAGCTATTGATACCGGTTTGGGCTGCCACATAAAGGAACAGGGCTACCATGCCCCACACAAAACCGCGTTGCTGCCACAGCGAACGGTGGTGCATGTCGTTAGTCTGCACTTCGGCATTGGCTTCCAGTTCATCGTCTTCGGGCAAACGTGCGCGCGAAAATATAAAGGCTACAATGAATACCACCAGTCCGATTACGGCATAGGGGGTGGCAATATCGGCTTCAGCACTTCCGTCGGCAAACAGGAACCAACTGCCTACCAGCGGACCAACCATCCAGCCCAATCCGTTAAACGATTGCGACAGGTTGATGCGTCGTTCTGCGCCTTCGGCTCGTCCCAGCACGGTGACGTAAGGGTTAGCTGCCGTTTCAAGGCAGGTTAGTCCGCAACCGATGATAAACAGCGAGAACAGGAAAAAGGGGAACGAAAGCAGCCGTCCGCCGGGAATAAACAACAGTGCGCCTATGCCGTAAAGCATCAGTCCGCTGATTACGCCGGCCCGATAGCCCCAGCGTCGTATAATGGTTCCGGCGGGCAGAGCCATCAGAAAATAGCCGCCATACACCACAGCCTGCACATAGCCCGACTCGGCTTTGCTAATGTGCAGCGTGTCTTGAAAATGCTTGTTCAGCACATCGAGTATGCTGTGTGCAAATCCCCACAGAAAGAACAGCAGGGTGACGAGGGCAAAGGGCCAAAAGTAATTGCGTCCGCTCTCGGTTGTAAATAAATTTTGCTTGGTTTGTTTCATTGTCCGGTTTCGGTTTGATTAGGATTATCCGGTAATTTGAATGAATGAAGTAAGGACTTTTCCTAGGAAGTTGAAAGCCCTTTTCTGCCGTTTCGTTGTCGCATTGGCATCAGTCGTATCGCACGCATGGCTTTCAGCCTACTTGCAAATATACAACACGTACACCCTAAATCCAAATTTTTGAGTTCCAAATCGCTAACCATCATCTCCAACCGGCTGTCAAACTCTTGTTTCTGTTAGTGATGAAATGAAATATTGATTCCATTTTACGCATTATCACAATCATTGTGTGTGTTAATTAAAATCTATCCAAAAAGACACTTAGTTTACAAAAACAACAATAATAAGTACCATTTCCCATCGATATGTAAAAACATTTATTTTTTATATTCCCAAAACATAAAATAAACTAAGAATAAAAAGATATTTAAAGATATATTCACTACATTTGCAGATGAATAATATAAAACCTTACAATTTTATGATTAAAAAAATTCTGATTGCAGTAATGCTCTTTTTAGGAGCAAGTTTGAACATCAGTGCACAAAATGATGTAGTCACTAACGAAACTGTATTGGAACTTCTTAAGGAGGGTTTCAGTTCAGAGGAAATTATTGGTGCCATCGAAAATAGTTCTACCCGAACCATTACATTCGACATCAAGTTTATGCGTGAACTCAAGCAAGCTAGTGCTGATGCCACGTTGACAAAGTATCTTCAGCAAATTGCAAAGAAGGACATGGGATACGAAGGTGTTTACCTTTGGAATCCTGCTGGTGGAGGAAAGCCAGAAAAAGTGTATAGAACCAATTTCGAAAAAGAAGAGAAAGGCTTCAATTTAGGCAAAATTGGTGCAGCAGCTTTGGGTACCTATGTTGCAGGTAGCGTTTTAGGTGGTCACTTACCTAAAGGGGGTGAAGCAGCAGCTGTTGCCGCAGGAACAAGTGTTTTGATGACTTCAGCTAAAGATATTCAAAAACTCGTTTTGCCCGGATTGAAAGCCAAAGTAACCACTTCTACGCAACCTGTCTTCCGTTTTTATTTCAACAATGATGGTAAGAGTGAATTCTCGCCCGAAAGCGGAAACTGGTATGAAATGGTAATGAACAACATTCAAAGTCCTAATGAATTCCAACTTATTAAGTTAGACGTAAAAACAAAGAAAAAAGGTGGAAAGCGTACTTTCCCTGAGAAAATGAGCTATACAATTATGGGATTCGAAGGTAACAATTCGGGTAAACGCCAAATGATGGATTTTGAAATCAAAACCATCAACAACAGCACATTTGAAGTTACCTTCAAAGAACCTTTGGAACCTGGTGAATATTGTTTCTTCTACAAAAGCGGTTTAAACAATAAATATTTTCAAGTTGCACCATTTGGATTCGACTTTTCTGTTCAGTAATTTAAGTTAACTATCTCTTATTACTGATCAATAAAAGAGCACTTTTTTATTACGAATGTTTCCAACCCTCCTAAAAGATGGTGGGAAACTTTTTTTGTAGCTCACAGAAATTTTTGCAAGGATAAAAAAGGAGGGAGGGTGACTGTTGAAAAATCATGAGAAGAATACTTCCTAATCGGAGTTTTTTCAAAATAAAAGGCGTATTTTTGCAAAATCTTCCCGAAAAATCTTCTTACTAATCTATTTATAATCTTAAATCAATGAAACAGAAATTTCTTAGTTTCTTGTTCCTGTTGCTGGCACTGCCATTAAGTCTGTCGGCACAAAGATTTGTGAACCTGACACCCAAGGCTAAAAGCATGACGGTGATGTCGGGTAATGTGGTGCTACCCGCCGATATGAAGGTGAGCTACAGCGCCGACCTCCCTGCCGATATGCAGCACGAGGTGGAACGCTTTGTGGCGGCATTCAACAAGGCCACGGGCTACCAGGCACAAGCTGTCGAAGCCGACGAACAGGCCATGTTCCAGGTCAGAATGTCGAAAAATTCGAACATGAAGCCCAATGGCTACTACCTTTTGGCCGAAAACAACAGCGTAACCGTACAGGCCAAATCGGCCGAAGGACTGTTCTACGCCTTGCAGACGGTCAAGAAAATTCTGCCTCCCAACGTCATGGCAGGCGTAAAGGATGCAAAGGTGACGGAATATGTGCTGCCTCAGGTGCAAATCAGCGACGAACCGCGCTTTGAATACCGCGGCTTCATGCTCGACGTTTCGCGCCACTTCTTCACAACCGACGAGGTGAAACGCATGCTCGACGTCATGGCTTACTACAAAATGAACCGCTTTCACTGGCACCTGAGCGACGACCAGGGCTGGCGCGTAGAGATTAAAAAGTATCCGAAACTCACCACCATCGGTGCCACTGCGCCCAACTCGTTCTTTACCGATATGGAAAGCTGTACGCAGTACTGGATTAACAAACCCTACGGTCCTTACTTCTACACCCAGGAGGAAATTAAGGACGTAGTGGCATACGCCAAGGAACGCCACATCGAAATCATTCCCGAAATCGACATGCCGGGTCACTTCGTGGCTGCCATGGCGGCTTATCCCGAATACAGCTGTACGCCGAACAATCCGCCTACCATCTGGACCACGGGAGGTATTTCGAGCAACGTGCTCAACGTGGCCAATCCGCAGGCTGTGCAGTTTGCCAAGGACATTCTGAGCGAACTCATCGAACTCTTCCCCTACGAAACCATCCACATCGGTGGCGACGAATGCCCCACTACGCAATGGGAACACAACGAACTCTGCAAGGCGCGCTACAAGGAGCTGAAACTCACCAACTACCGACAGCTGCAAAGCCACTTCATCAAGGAAATGGCCGACTTCGTTCAGTCGAAGGGTAAAAAACTGGCTGTGTGGAACGAGTCGATTACGGCTGCCGGAGCCGATTTGAACCTCATCAAGCAAACCGATGCTTTGGTTTACTGCTGGCAACCGGCTCGCCAGTCGGCTGTCAAAGCCAAGGAACTGGGACTGAAAAACATTTACACGCCCTGGGGTCCTTACTACATCAACCGCCGTCAGGGTAACTCGCCGCAGGATCCTCCCGGTGCCGGTTACGGCACTGACGATGTCAAGGCTACTTACAACGAGGCCATTCCTTCAGAAACCGACCACGGTGTGCAGGGCACTTTCTGGTGCGAACATGTGCACGAACGCAACTACCTTGAATGGCTGGCTCTGCCGCGCCTCATTGCCATTGCCGAAGCAGGCTGGACGCAACAGGCCAGACGCTCATTTGCCGATTTCCAAAAACGTATGTCGGCCGATACCACGCTGCTGAACTATGGCAACTACCGCTACTGCAAATACCACATGCTCGATGCCGAAACCGGCGGTGGCCAGCAAACCGATACGGTGATGCCGCACGCCAACAAGGACGGTAAGAACTATTACTACCGCCTCGTGTCGGGATGTACCGACAATGCACGTGTGGGTCGATGCATGGAACTGGTGGCCGAGGGCTCAAGCCTCATCACCGACAACGGTGCCAAGGTGGGTATGCTTTGGACCAACACGCAAGCTGCCAAAGAAGCTGCCAACTACAACTACCAGTGGTGGAGCCTGGAGGAAGACCCTGCCCACAAGGACATGTATGCCTTGGTGTGCAAAGCGCAGCCCGAAGGTTCGGTCAACCCGAATCCGACGGCCAACAACAATACGGCGCGCTGGACTTACGACAACAGCCAAAAACACTACAACTTTGTACTCGCTACGGGTGCTTACGGTCAGTTGGCTAATGGCCACTACTACTACTCTATTACCAGCAACCGCGCTCCCGAGGGTTGGTACATGAACTCGGCTGCCGGCGGACAAAAACTCTCGGTGAACCTTTACAACAAACCTGATGACGGCAACAGCGGCATGTGGCAGTTTGCTCCGATGGAGAACTACGACGGTCCGGCCGACAAGCCCGTTGCATACACCCCGTTCACCGTGGGACAGACGGTAGTAATGGTCAATGCCGTTGAGGGTTACGATTCGACGCGCATTGTCGACAACAATTTGGGAAGTAACCTGCGCCACACGCTTGTGCCTTTCAGCAACGATGCCTGGACCGTTACCGAGGCCGATGCCGAAGTAGCTGCCGACGGCACGCAGCACGTGAAACTGCAAAACGTAGCCACCAAGCGCTTTATCGGTACTGCCGGCACATTTGTCGGCGGACTGGGTCGCCCTGTCAGCGTTGGCAACACGGCAACCGAACTCACAGTGAAGTTCATGACCAACAACGAGTTCCGCGTAATGCACAGCAATGCCAGCTTCTATCCGCTGCCTGCCGGCACAGTTTACGCCGGTTCGAACGTCAATGGTGCCACTTACGATGCTCCGCGCGTACAGGGTGCCGTGTGGAAACTCATGCCGGTCAAGGTGGTTACGCTCAACTGCCGCGACACTGAAGGTGCCGACCTGGGTGCCTACAGCCTGAGTGTGCCGACCGAACGCACCGAAGCACTCACTGCTGCCGACTGTCCTCAGCTGAAGAACATGATCGTGACCGAAGTGAAGAGCGAGGGCGACAATGCCTACACCGTGACTTACAAGCGCACGGCCTACACCGTGATGCTGAAAGCCGTTGATACCGCAGGCGTTACCATTCAACTGAACGAAACGGCTGTCAACGTAGGCGACAAGTTCACGTTCAACGCTCCCGAAGTCAACTACTACAAGTTCGAAAGCAGCCCTATTACCGATGGCACTGAAATGACCATTGCCAACGACACAACCATCGAAGTGGTTTACACCACCGACGCATATACCGGTGTAAAGGAAGTGGGCGAAGCAGTGACCGATGTGAAGCATCTGAAAAACGGTCACTGTTACCTGGTGTACGATGCCTCGGATGCCGACAACGGTGCACGCAAGGGCTACCGCCGCGTAGTGGCCGACACCAAGCAGGTAAACCGCTTTACCAGCGAATCGCAGCTCGACCCCTCGGCCGTATGGACGCTCGAAGGCGAAGGCAACAAGTTCAAAGTGAAGAATGCCTACTACGACCTTTACATTCCGCTTTTGCAGCGCAGTGCTTGTCCGGCAGTATCCAAATTGGGCGACACGTTCACCTTTACGCTCAATGCCGACGGCGAAAGCTTTAAGATTGCCGGAACGAATGGTATGATGTGGGATGGAAATGAAAACGGCAACATGGTTGGTTGGGACAAGGGCAACGGTCACCCCATGAAGCTCTACCACTTCACTGCTCAGCCCTTCTTCATGCTCACCCTGAACTGCGTAACCGCCGATGGCGAAAAGCTGCAAACTGTGGCCAACCTGCATGCTGCGGGCGAACGCTATCCGCTGATTATCCCTGTAATCCGTGGCTACAAGCTGAAAGGCATTGAAGGTAACGAGAATTACAACGACATCATCGAACAGCACTACACCATGACGGTGACTTACGAACCCATTGTCGATGGCATCGACAAAGTAACCACCGACACCCCCGTTCGTCATCAAGGCATCTACGACCTTCAGGGTCGCCGCCTGCAAAACATCACGCAGCCGGGCATTTACATTGTGAATGGCAAAAAGGTGCTGGTAAAGTAATACCGCAACCTAATTGCTAAAATAAATTACCCCTCGGGACACCCGTCTGTGCGACGCGGTGTCCCGATTTTTTTTTGCGTCTGGCCCGCTCTCCTAAATATACGATAATAATCAGTTTACTTTCTGTTGTAGCAAAATGTCAAAGCACACTCAAAGCACACTGAATCAATAAGAGCTATTTGTTTTTTCATCAGTTTGAACCACACGATGAACCATCGTCAAAATTTGCTCCGCGTTTGTCCGAATTAGTTCCGAGCCTGTCAAAATTAGTTCCGAGCCCGTCGAAATTAGTTCCGAGCTTGTTGAAATTAGTTCCGAGCTAGTTTTAAGAATCGCGGAACTACTGATAATCAGCGTTTTCAGAAAAACGTCCCAATCGGTTCCGCACCCGCTTATTTCGCCTTGCAATGAAGCAAAAGGCGACCCCGTTTATTTTCACCTTTATTTACCTGTTTGTTAAATCCGCCCTGCGCACCCGAAGCCGCGAAATGTTTCACCATTCAAAGTGACTGGAGGTTGCAGCATGCTGGCTCAGCCAAAAAGTTCTGAAGGAGGGGGATTAAAGAGGGAAAACACGAAGGTGTTACATTTTTGTAACTCAAACTGTCACAATCTTGTAACAAACTTGTAACATAGTATGCCGAACTTTGCAAACCGAAACAACAAATCACAGCCAGATGGGTAAAAACAATTTTAGTCAAGATTATGTAGAAAGGGACATTAGTTGGATGTACTTTAATCACCGCATCCTGCAGGAAGCTGAAAAGAAAAGCATTCCACTGCTTGAGCGATTGAGTTTTTTGGGTATTTATTCAAATAACCTCGATGAGTTTTTCCGCGTGCGTGTGGCTTTGCTTAACCGCATTGCTGAATACAACGACAAGGATGCACGCACCGACAGACAATGTGCCATACAGACCCTGAAAACAATTAACAAACTCAATACGCAATATGCGAAGGAGTATGAGGCGACTATTCAACAGGTAGAAAACGACCTTGAAAAGGAGAATATCTACATTCTGAAAGACACCCAACTGGATGAGATGCAAAAAACTTTCGTCCGCAATTATTATTATCATAAACTCGATGGCTTCATTGCGCCGGTGTGGTTCTCAGCCGTGAAGGACTTGAGCACAGAACCCGACGACTGCATTTACCTGGCAGTTAAAATGCGCAAGAACTCGGACAAAACGCACCCGGAATTTGCGTTGCTGCAACTGCCGATAAACTTGATTGGGCGTTTCCTTCGATTGCCCGATAAGGATGGTAAGTCGTACATCATGTATATGGACGACGTAATCCGCCATTGCCTGCCACTCATTTTTGCAGGACTTAATTACAACGTGTTCCAGGCTTACGCATTTAAATTTACAAAGGATGCGGAGATGGAAATTGACAATGACTTGCGCACCGGACTGATGCAGAAAATTTCGAAAGGTGTGAAAAGTCGTAAGAAGGGACAGGCATTGCGCGTGATTTACGATGCTGACATGCCGCGCGACTTGCTGAAACGCGTTACGGGCAAACTCAATATCGACAAACTCGACACCATCATGGCGGCAGGACGCTACCAGAACCATAAGGACTTGATGAGCTTTCCGGATTGCGGACGGAGCGACCTGAAATATCCGCGCTGGCAACCGCTCATGAAACCGGAACTGATGGGCGAACAGTCGCTGCTGCAGGCTGTGCAGCAACGCGACCGCTTTATTCACGTGCCTTACCACGACTTTGCTTCGTACATTCGCTTATTGCAGGAGGCTGCAGTTCATAAGGAGGTAAAGAGCATTAAAACCACGCTTTACCGACTGGCTCGCGAATCGAAGGTGGTAAAGGCACTGATTAACGCGGCGCAAAACGGCAAGCAGGTTACGGTGGTTATTGAACTGCTGGCCCGATTTGACGAGGCTTCGAACATCAACTGGTCGAAGAAAATGCAGGATGTGGGCATTCACGTTATCTTTGGCGTGGAGGGACTGAAGGTGCACTCAAAAATTACGCACATTCACATGCGCAAAGGGGCGGACATCAGTGTAATCAGCACGGGTAACTTCCACGAGGGAAATGCGCGTGCCTACACTGACTATATGCTGATGACGGCCAACCGCAACATTGTGCGCGATGTGGCTGAGGTGTTCAACTTTATTGAACATCCTTACTTACCGGCTAAATACAAGGAGTTGCTGGTGTCGCCTAACGAAATGCGCAACCGCTTTGTGCGCCTTGTGAACGAGGAAATCAAGAACCACAATGTGGGAAAACCGGCATACATTCGCATTAAAATTAACCACATCACGGACCCGGGCATGGTGAAGAAACTGTATGAAGCTTCGGCCAACGGGGTGCCGGTGGAACTGGTGGTGCGTGGCAACTGTTCGCTGGTGACAAACCTGCCGGGCAAGAGCGAAACAATGCACATCACGGGCATTATTGACCGCTACCTGGAGCACGCGCGCATTTTCCAGTTCTGTGCAGCGGGCGAGGACAAAATGTTTATCGGTTCGGCAGACTGGATGCCGCGCAACCTGAATAACCGTGTCGAGGTGGTGACGCCGGTTTACGATCCGCTGATTAAGGAGGACTTGAAGCGCGTCATCGACTTTGCCCTGCGCGACAACATGCAGGGACGCTGTGTTGACGGTACAGGGCGCAACTTGCCTTGGGTAACGAATGACCCCACGCCTTTCCGTTCGCAGGAGGCGCTTTACAAACATTATGCCGACACGCTACTGGAGGCCTCAGCTGAAAAAGCTTCGACCGAAAAGGTTTCAGCAAAAAAGGCTTCGGCTGAAAAGGGCAAGGAAAAAGCGTAGGCTGGTGAACGCCATTGTTTTCGATAGAAACCAGACTGTTTCATCAAAAAAAACGGGAAAACTGAAAAATACAAGGCATTTGACAAAATGATTTAGGCAGTTTCGTTTACCTTTGTAAGTAGATGCAGACCGACAGCGCGCCTGCATCTACTTACTTTTGTAAACAGAATGCTTAACCGAATAATTTACATACGCTTATGGCACGAATCAATTATGCGGCCATCGACATAGGTTCGAATGCGGCCCGCCTGCTCATCAAGAGCATTGACCGCGAGGCTAACGACAAGGATAAATTCAAGAAACTGCTGCTGCTGCGTGTTCCCCTGCGATTGGGTTTCGACATTTTCAAAAATGGCGAACTCTCTGACAAGAAGGCCGAAAAACTGCGTAGGCTCATGAAGGCTTACCGGCAGATGATGAAGCTGTATGATGTGGCTGACTACCGCGCCTGTGCTACGTCGGCTATGCGCGATGCTACCAACGGCCCGGACATTATTCGCCGCGTGCTGAAGGAAACGGGCATCAACATCGAAATTATCAACGGCAAGGAGGAGGCACGCATCGTTTACAGCAACCACATTGAATGTATGGCCGACCGCGAGGGGGCTTACATCTACGTGGACGTGGGCGGTGGCTCGACCGAGGTGAACTTTCTGACGGACGGCAAATTGCAGAGTTCGGCTTCGTATAACATCGGTACGGTGCGAAGCCTTACGGGCAAGGTGCGCGACGATGAGTGGCTGCGCCTTGAAGAGGACATGGGCCGCATTGCTGAACGGGCCGGACGCATCAACATTATTGGTTCGGGTGGTAACATCAACAAACTTTACCGCATGGCCGAAGTGAAGGATAAGGAGCAACAACGCTTGCCGATTAACTCGCTCGAACAGGTGTACGACCGACTGAAACCGCTGAGCGTGGAGGAGCGCATCGAACAGTTCGGACTGAAGGACGACCGTGCAGACGTTATTATTCCGGCTGCCGAAATCTTTTTGCGCATTGCCCGCATCGTACATGCCGACTACGTTTGGGTGCCGGTTATCGGTTTGGCCGACGGTATCATCGACGACCTGTACGAACAGCGCGAAACGCGCACACCGCAAAAACTGAACTGAAAAACGACTTTTGCCGCTAAGGCCGGCATGGATTGAACCTAAAAGTCAGCCCGGAACAAAGCAAACATTGTGCTTCGTCCCGGGCTGATTGGCTGACGGAGGTAGCGGTGCGATAGTGCGCACCGAATGAAGAGATGAAAAACACTATGGATGAGATGTGAAGAGTTGTACACAATTTAGCCTTGAAAATGTCACACACTTGAAAGGGCATCGTAACGGTGGGTTTTTACTTTTGCAGTGTCGAAAACACGACAGAGAACAAACAAACACTTAAACTCAAACGAATGACTCAAAAACTACTTCTTTGTGCGCTCACTTGTGCCGTTAGCCTTCAGGCTGCCCAACCGATTGCAGCCAATGCTGCAACCCACCGTGTTTTTGGAAACAAATGGCTGCAGACTGTCAACTTGTTTCGCGAACAAAATACGGATGCCCTTTTTGCGGCACAGGACAATAACACGGAGCAACCTGCGCTCAGTTTGTCTACTTCGCATTTTGAAGTAGGACAGGCTATTGACATTCAATTCAAGAATCTGCCCGAAGGGGCTTCCATCTGTCTGTTCAAGGACAAGGGCCCGGTGGCACTCAAAACGCAATATAAGCAGTCGGCCGATGGCGAACAGAACGGTACGTTCAACGTGGGCAACGACCTGGACGAAGGTGACTACATCGTGCGCTGTTTGGACGCTAAGAGCAAGACGCTGGGCAACGAACTGCTCTTTACGGTTAATGCCATTCCTTTTGCCGACGGACCGAAGGACATTTTGGTGATGAGCGACATTCATGTGATGAGTCCCGAACTGCTGGTGAAGGAAGGTAGTGCTTTCAATCAATACTTGGCTTCGGACCGCAAACTGCTGGCCGAGAGCAAGGACATTTACTATACAATGATTGACACCATCCTGACGCGTAAGCCGGAACTGGTGCTCATTCCGGGCGACTTGACCAAAGACGGCGAACTGCTGAGTCACCAAATGGTGGCCGAACAGCTGAAGCGCCTGAAGCAGGCTGGCATTCAGACGTTGGTGGTGCCGGGTAACCATGACGTGAACAATCCGCATGCTTGGGTGTTCGACGGTGACACAACGAGCTATGCGCAGACGGTGAGTGCCAACGACTTTGCTGAAATCTATAAGGACTTTGGTTATGGCGACAAGGCGGTGCGCGACACGCATTCGCTAAGCTATGCCATTGAGCCGCTCGATGGTGTGGTGGTCATCGGTATCGATGCTTGCCGCTACGAGGATAATACGTTTAAATCGGAAGGTGCCGAGGCAGATGTGTGTGTGACTTCGGGACGTATCAAACCCGAAACTTTGGCATGGATTCAGACGCAGGCCCGCGAGGCGCGCAGCAAGGGTAAGCAGGTGTTGGGCGTGATGCACCACAACTTGGTGGAACACTTTAATGCGCAGGCCACGATTGCGGCTCCTTACGTGGTGGACGAAGCGGCTGAGGTGCGCAAGGCGCTGATGGAAGCCGGCGTGCGTGTGGTATTCACCGGACATTTCCACATTCAGGATGTGGCTAAGGATTACAACGAAACGCGTACGGACTCGATTTACGATGTGTCGACGGGGTCAACGGTTACTTATCCTTGTCCGTTCCGCCTGGTGCGCCTGAACGATGACAATTCGCAAATGGATTTGCAGGGTAAATACATCAAGAGTGTGAACCTGGGCGGCGAATTGCAAAAGGACTTCGGGGGGTATGCGCAGCAAAAGCTGGTGGACGGCCTGATGCCGATGATTGGTTCGCTGGTAGCGGATTACTGGGACGTGATTAACGAGGTGGTGAATGCGAACTTGGGCAGCTTGGGCGGCTTGGTGAAATTCCCCGAAACACCTGAGGCGCTGACCGAAATGCTGGTGGAATGCTTGGGCGAAGAGGCGGTGCAGGCTTACCTCACTTTCTCGGAAAGCAACGAGCATAAAAAGGATGGCGCGGCTTTGCAGGAAAGCATTGTGAAGGGTGGCATCGACAAACTGGTGGACAAACTGGTGGGCCCGCTGTTGGGCAAAATTGCCAAACCGATTGTGCACGCTAAAGTTGACCCGCTGCTTAACACGGTGTTGGGCAGTTTGCTGGGTAACATTACGCACTACGGTACGGAAAATGCAAACCTGACGAACGACATGGACCTGAGTATCCGTATGCCGAAGAATGTGGTTAACCAGATTGGTACGGCTGAGGCAGACAAGGCTACCTTGCAGGTGAGCCCGACGATTACGAAGGGTGACTTCACCGTTGGGGTGTCGGCTCAAACTGAAGCACAGCGTCTGTGTGTCTACGACTTGAACGGACGTGTGGTGGCTAACCGAAACATTGAAGCTGGTGCTCCGGCTGAATGTCACTTCCACTTTGAACAAAAGGGTACTTACTTGGTGAAACTGATTGGCGGCGGCAAGGCTGTCAAGGTGATTGTGGAGTAAAGTAGCTTTTCGTTGACTAAAAAAAAACTGTCCGTAGTTTTTTGTACAAACCGCTTGCTGGTGTTTGTGCAAAAAATTACGGACAGTTTGGTGTGTGCTCTATACTATGTTGAAAACAGAACAGATAATTCTAAACACCTGCTTATACACAATTCGTTCAGCGTTCTTTGACATTTTGTGGTGAGCAAAAGCAAGGTTGGTAAAAACTGTTTGAAGCCCAAGCACGCTTTACTGAATATTTTTTCTGATGCGTTGCAGGTAAACATTGAGTGCTGTTTCGTCTTTTTGCTCTACAATTTCAAGTAGGGTGGAAAGTTCGTCGCGAATGCGCGAAACCTGTGCGCCGGTGAGCGGATTGAACAAAATTTCGCGCAGCAAGCAATCGTCCTCGCCCAACACACCCCGCGCAATTTGCATGTGGCGCTTGAAGGTGGTGCCCGGCGCATCCTGATGTTTCATCACCGCAGCAAACACAAAGGTGCTGACAAAAGGAATGCTCAGCGAATAGGCCACCGTTTCGTCGTGTTCGCTAAACGAATATTCGCAAAGGTTGAGGCCCAGACGACCGTAGAGGTCGCGGAAGAAAATGCGTCCCATGTAGTCACCTTCGTTGATGATGATGGCATTTTCGTGGTTGAGCGCACCCAGATTGGCAAACGTGGGGCCAAACATGGGGTGGGTTGAAACGTAGCGCATACCGCTTGCTTCGTAGAACTCCTTTAAGCCCGTTTTCACCGAGGCTATGTCGCTGATGATGCACTCCTTGGGCAAATGCGGAATGACTGTTTCAAAAACTTGCAACGTATATTTCAGCGTCACCGCGTTGATGACGAGCTCAGGCGCAAAATCGTCTATTTCGTTTAGCGAGGTGAAGCGCAGCGTGTTGTACATGAAGCGCAAGCGGCGAGGGTCGATGTCGTAAACAGCCGTTTCGTGGTCGAAACTCAGCAAGTCGACAAAAAACGAGCCCATTTTGCCGGCACCCAAAATCAAAATTTTCATCGGAATTTCTCTTTTAAGTAGGTGTTCATAATTATTTTTACATTTGAATTGCGTTATTGTGCCGTAGTTGTTTGTTCTGTGCGAATGTCAGTGCAAACCGAATGCAGAGCGACGAGAGCTTGCTCTCAAGAGCTATGCTGAGGTGCAGCCTGACTTGGCGAAGCAGTGGAGCATAGCGGGCTATGTGACTGAGCACAGAGCAAACAAATGCGGTGCAAGAACGTGATTCAAAGTAAAAATACTTCGATAGAATTATATAAAATAATTTTGAACACCTACTTATTGATCTTATATGAACTGTTTGCTCGCAGCCGAAACTACTGCTTGTTCATGACCTCAATCTGTTGGCGCACGCTTTCCTCGTGAATGCTTTCGAACACTGCCTTGACAAAGTCGGCCGACATGCCGCAAAGCACACCCTGCGCACCGCGTTTGTAAAGAATTTCCGTGTAACGGTTCGTCTGCACCACCGTCATGTCGTGTTCGCGCTTGTAAGCACCAATTTCGCGGCTGATGCGCATACGCTTCGACAGGGTTTCGATAAGCGCATTGTCAATTTCGTCGATTTCGTGACGCATGGTGTCGAGGCTCTCGGTAGAATCGGTGATTTTGCGGATAACGAGTTTCGAAAGGATGAAGTCAAGCACGTCGGGCGTAACCTGCTGGGCCGCGTCGCTCCAAGCTTCGTCCGGACGGCAGTGGCTCTCGACAATCAGACCGTCGAAGCCCAAGTCCATGGCCTGCTGACAAAGCGGCGCAATCAGTTCGCGCGCACCGCCAATGTGGCTGGGGTCGCCAAAGATGGGCAGTCCCGGAATGCGGCGGCGCAGTTCGATGGGAATATGCCACATGGGCAGGTTGCGGTACAGGCGTTTTTCGTAGGTCGAAAAACCACGGTGAATCACGCCCAGGCGCGTAATGCCTGCCTGATTGATGCGCTCCAAACCACCAATCCACAACTCTAAGTCGGGATTTACCGGGTTCTTCACCAACACCGGCACTTCGGCACCTTTCAGCGCATCGGCTATTTCCTGCATGGCAAAAGGGTTAGCCACGGTGCGCGCACCAATCCATAAAGCATCGATGCCTGCATTCAGAGCTGCCTCGACATGAGCGTGTGTGGCCACTTCGGTACAAACCTTCATACCCAGTTCCTGCTGCACACGTTGCAGCCATGTAAGGCCCTCTTCGCCAATGCCTTCGAAACCGCCCGGTTTGGTTCGCGGTTTCCAAATGCCAGCGCGGAAAAGTTTTACGCCTTTACGTGCCAACTGGGTGGCAGTGGTCATTACTTGTTCTTCGGTTTCGGCCGAGCAGGGGCCGGCTATGATGACAGGACGGTTTTT
>FR901810.1:32900-38831 GCA_000437675.1 Prevotella sp. CAG:891 | reverse complement strand
CTATGATGACAGGACGTTTTTCGTCCTCGGGGTTTCCAGTGAGGTTGAGCGGAGTAAGATTGAGTTCCATATCGGAGAATATAAAAGGATAGAGGTTTTAAAAAAATAAAGAAAATCAAGCCGGGCAGAACACGCTTTGAATGCGCTGTAAGGCTTCGGTCAGTTTGGCTTCGTCGGCACAGAGCGAAATGCGCACATAGCGTTGGCCGTTCGAACCGAAAATGAAGCCCGGTGTCAGAAACACGTGTGCCTCGTGCAATGCCTTTTCGGTAATGTCCTCGGCATCGTGGCAACTTTCGGGAATGCGTCCCCACAAGAACATGCCAACCTGGCCTTCGTCGAACGTACAGCCCAAGGCGTGCATGATTTTGCCGGCTAACTGACGGCGGCGGGCATACACTTCGATATTGGCCGCTTCGTGCCAGGCATCGGAGTTGTCGTATGCTTGTGCGGCAGCCAGCTGCAAGGGGCGGAAGGTACCCGAGTCAATGTTGCTTTTCACTCGCAGAATCCAGCTGATGAATTGGGCGTTGGCGGCGAGCATGCCTACACGCCAGCCCGGCATATTGTGGCTTTTGCTCATGGAGTTGAACTCTATGCAGCAATCCATAGCACCGGGAATTTGCAGTATGCTCAGTCGCGCTTTGTTCAGAATGAAACTGTACGGATTGTCGTTTACCACAATGAAATGGTGACGGCGAGCCAAATCTACCAGTTTTTCGTAAGTTTCCATCAATGCCGGGGCACCGGTAGGCATGTTGGGATAGTTTACCCACATCAGCTTCACACGGCTCAGGTCCATGTTTTCCAATTCCTCAAAATCGGGTTGCCAATGGTTTTCGGCGCGCAAATTGTAGTTGACGACCTCGCAACCCAGGAGTTTTGAAAGCGAAGTGTAAGTGGGATAGCCCGGATTGGGTACCAGCACTTGATCGCCCGGATTGACAAAGGCCAGCGTGGTGTGTAAAATGCCTTCCTTCGAACCGATGAGCGGCTGAATTTCGGTTTGCGGATTGAGCGTTACGCCAAACCATCGTTGGTAAAATGCCGCCATGGCCTTTCGCAGTTCGGGTATGCCCGCCGTGGGCTGATACCCGTGTGCCGAGGGTTTCTGCGCCTCGCGACACAGCGTTTCGATGGTTTCGGCCGAGGGAGGCAGGTCGGGACTGCCAATGGCCAGTGAAATAATGTTGCAGCCTTGTGCATTGAGCGCAGCCACCTCTTTGCCCTTGCGCGAAAAGTAGTATTCGCTCACGTTGGACAAGCGGTCGGCCGGCTGTATGTGAATGGGATTATTTTCCTGCATATTCGCCTAAGATTTGAAGTTCGCGCATCAGCGGACGCACTGCATCAATGCTTTGAAGGTAGCGCGTGTAGTCGGCGTAGGTAACGTCAACATAGAACAGATATTCCCACTCGCGACCAATGATGGGCAACGACTGAATTTTAGTGAGATTGATGTGATAAAATGAAAAAATACTGAGCACCTGAGATAACGAGCCTTCAGCGTGAGGCAGGGCAAAGACCATGCTGCTTTTCGATGATTGTCGCACGTTGCGCAAAGCATCTGCGCCCCAGGGGTCGCTCATCACGAGGAAGCGCGTATAGTTGTGCTTGTTGTCCTCGATGCCCTGTTCCAGAACCTTCATGCCGTAAAGCGGAGCCGCGTCGGCATGACAGATGGCAGCGTGTCCCGCCATTTGTTTCCGGCTGATAATTTCGGCAGCTCCGGCAGTATCGACCGCTTCGACCACCTTTATGTCCGGCTTTCCGCTTAGGAAGTGTCGGCATTGTGCCAGTGCCACAGGGTGGGAGTTCACTTCGGTAATCGTATCCCAATCATCGTTGGGCAGACACATGATGCTGTGTTCAATGTGTAGCTTGTGTTCGCCTACAATCGTCATGCCGCTTTCGCGCAGCAGTTCGTAGTTGTGTAGCAAACTGCCGGCAATGGTGTTTTCAATGGCCATCAGGCCCAGACAGTTGTTGTCGTTTCGCATTTCAGTGAAAATGTCCTCGAATCTTTGGCAGCAAACCAGTTCCACTTCTTCGTTGGCGAAATATTGGTGTGCGGCAATATCGTGGAACGACCCGCGTATGCCCTGTATGGCAATTTTCTTCATGAGTGATTCAACTTTCTTTCTTCCGACAGCAGATAACAAAAAAAGTCCCGTCTTCTTGCGAAGCGGGACCCTTATGAGTTATTCGTGTGTCAAATGTTTAATGTTGGCATACGGCATCCCGCTTCGCTTGTTCAGCAAAGTAAAAATAAAAGCCGTAAAAAAAGAATGCAGAAGCCAACATACGTAATTTGTTTATTTCAGATGTTTTTTGGGTATGCAAGTAAGCCTAAGCCCAAATGCACAGCAAAAGTAGTCATTAAGTGCGAGGCAGACAAGCAAATGGTCAAAAAAAGTAGCCTTGCCATGTGTTTTTTCTTTTTTCTGCGCCCGCTCTTTACATTTTTCTCACGCTTTGCGCAGTGAATACCGCCCCTTACATGGAGTAAAGTATTGATTTTTGAAAAATATTAGTACTATGTATTGCAAGGTACTTAAAAAGTTCTTACTTTTGCAATGTCGATGCTTTCATGTCGGGATGAGTGCACCGTTTCCGTCGGGAAAGCATCGGTTGATTCTATCGAAAAACAAGAAAGAAAGTATGAACGTAGAAAATGCCAAATCGCAAATGCGCAAGGGCATGCTTGAATATTGCGTGCTGTTGCTGCTGAGCAGGGAAGCCGGCTATGCCAATTACATCATCGGGCGGCTGAAGGAAGCTGAACTGATTGTGGTGGAAGGTACGCTGTACCCCTTGCTGACGAGGCTCAAGAAAGACGGACTTTTGCAGTACGAATGGCGAGAGTCGACGCAGGGGCCTCCGCGTAAATATTATGCGCTGACCGATGAGGGACGTGCGTTTTTAAATGAATTGGACGGAGCTTGGAACGAATTGGCACATACGGTGTCGATTCTTAAAGAGTATGAGCCGCAAAAGTTCGCAACGATTGAAGGTGCGGCAGTGAATGTGGTTCCGGCTGCGGAAATCACAGAGGTTCCGGCTGAAATTGGGCCAAACGATTCAGTTGCGTCTCCGGATGCGAAAGCCCCTACGACTAAGTAATAAATAATATGGGAAAACGAGTGGCGAACAAATCTTTCCGGCTGAAATTGAGCCAAACGATTCAGTTGCGGTTCCGGCTGCGGAAATCGCAGAGGTTCCGGCTGAAATTGGGCCAAACGATTCAGCTGAGTCTCCGGATGCGAAAGCCCCTACGACTAAGTAATAAATAATATGGGAAAACGAGTGGCGAACAAATCTTGTAGCCAATCTATTCAAATTAGATGAACACCTTCACCTTTAACAGACCTACCACATGAAAAAGAATATAACCATCAATCTGTTTGGTTCGCTTTACGCCATCGACGAAGATGCGTGTAAGTTGCTCGAACAGTATTTAGACAATATGAAGCGCTATTTCAGTCAGCGCGAGGACGGCGACGAAATAGTTGACGACATTGAGCATCGCGTGGCCGAAATATTTACGGATATGCGCGCCGAAGGCATTCAGGCCATCAACATCGACCATGTGCGCGACATTATTCACCGCATCGGCAATCCCGAAGAGATGGACGATGAAACTCAGGCTGCAGAAACCGAAATGCCCCATGCTGAAACTGCAGAGCATGATACAGACGGTGAGAGCGAAACTCCGCATGATTCGACTAACGAAGTGCCGCCTCAGCCTCCTTTCCCGCCGACGGAAGATACCGGTTGGTTTCAGCGTATTGAAAACTGGTTATCGCGTCGTCGTTTGTTTCGCGACCCCGACGACATGATGCTGGGCGGTGTAACCTCGGGTTTGTGTCATTTCTTTGGTGCCAACGACCCCTTGCCTTGGCGCATACTCATGGTGATACTCATGGTATTCAGTTTCTTTACCGCTGGTATCATATACCTCATAGCCTGGGTCCTCATTCCGCAAGCCCGCACAGCCGAGGACCGTTTGCGCATGCGCGGCATTGAAGTGACGCCCCAGTCGCTCAACGATTTTTTGATTAAAGAAACGCAGGAGCACGCGAGTCAGCCGCCCATCCGCCCCACGAGTGTGCGCAGTTTGTTTTCCGCATTAGGCAGTTTGGTTGTGCTTTTCATCAAGTTCGCTTTGTTCTTTGTGTTTGGCGCACCGCTACTCTTTTTTGTAGGTATGCTGGGCTTTATGTTTTACGTGTTGATAGATACAAGTTCAAGCATTTGGCTTGCCGACATGTTTAATGAAAGTTTTGTTTCGGCCATACATTCTCCTGTATTTGTAGGGTCAATGTGGATTATCGGCATCAGCGGATTCATTGCCATGTTCATTCCCCTTGTGCTGCTGATACGCACCTTCAACCACGACCCAGAGAAAAGCCCCATGCGCCGCGGCACACGCTTCACGCTGATAACCATCGGCCTGCTTTCTGTACCGGTTTGCGTGGTTTCAATTATTTGTGCTGCAATCAAACTCAACACAATTGAGGAGCAAGAGGAAAGAAATATTGAATATCAGGATGGCTATTACATGAGCAGACACGACCGCCAATCTTTGGCGAAAAACAACTGGCAGGTAAAAACCTACGAAAACTGCAACGACCGCGAATGGCTCTATGTATCGGCGAATACTTTTTTCAGCGAAGACAATAACGAAAGCTATCTGCGTTTCATAAAAGGCCCTAAGAAAACGCCTATGCGCGTCAATATGCAGCGCACCGAGTATTTTGCCGAAGGCTACTATCGGCTCTGCGTAGTGGGCTATGCCAAAAGCAATGGTGCCTTTGTCTACGCCCAACCCGGCAGCGGAAACATTGTCCCCGTTGAAATTCCGACCGACAATGCCCAAGACAACGGCAATCTTAAGCACCTGACCCGTCATGAAGTGAGTCGTCTGAGTTTTGCTCCCGCCGAAATTGATTCAACCGATTGGAACAACTACATTCACCGTCGGCTGAGCGGTTGGAGCTATGCCGAGTCAGTACCCTTTTATCATAAAGGCGGCGACATTACTTACGGCATAACGAACATGCCCATCTTTGTAGGTCGTTCAGCCACGAGTGCCAGCGCCTGGAATTTTGGCGTTCGTTATATTGAAATAGTACCCTCAGCCCAAGCCCCCCTTTCGGCTACGCAAGAGCCAAAGGCCGCCAAACGTAAGCACGCCGTTAAGCAGCAGTAGTTCGTAGCCAAAGGTGTAGTTCCAAAGGCGCGGCGCAAAGTAATCGAGCCAAGCACACACCAGGGGCGCAGCCAGGCACACCAGCGGCACCCAGCGGTCAGTCACTCCATGCCGCGTGTAAAGCCCGAAGGCATACAGTCCGAGCAGCGGACCGTAGGTATAGGACGCCATGACATAGATGGCATTCAGTACATTGTTGTTATTGGCCAAGCGGAACAGAATCATGCAAAGCAAAAATAGCATCACCATTACCGCGTGTACCCGTCGACGTATGCGTCGTGCCTGTTCGGCCGTCAGGTTCCGTTCTTCAATGCGCAGCAAGTCGATGCATGCCGTTGTGGTCAGTGCTGTGAGAGCCGAGTCGGCACTCGAAAAAGCCGCCGCCACTATGCCTATGGTAAACGGCACCACCACCCACGCGCCCAATACCCCCGAACTCACCATGGCTGGCAGCAAGCCGTCGCCCGAAGGCACGGCCAGCTGTTCGTTGGCGCAGAGCGTTGAAAGCAGAATGCCCAATCCCAAAAACAGCGCATTCACCGGCAAAAAAGCCAAACCATAGACACACATATCCTTCTGCGCCTCGCGCAAATTGCGGCAAGTCAGGTTTTTCTGCATCATGTTCTGATCCAGTCCGGTCATCACGATGACAATGAATATGCCACTCAGAAACTGCCGCCAAAAAGCCTGTTTATCAGTCCAATCCCATTCAAACATTT
>FR901810.1:31382-32884 GCA_000437675.1 Prevotella sp. CAG:891 | reverse complement strand
ATCCCATTCAAACATTTTACACATGGGGCTCGATGTCACGGTGTGAATCACACCGCCGGCGTCGAGCCCCATTTTTTGTGCCGCCGCCACCGTGATGCCCACCGCCGCCAGCAGCAGGCAGAGCGTTTGCAAGGCATCCGTCCGCACGATGGTCAGTATGCCACTTTGCCGCGTGTAGCCCCAAATCAGCAGCAGCACGATGCAAGCCGTAGCCGTGAACTGCACAAAGCCATTGCCAACCAAAGGCTGCACCACGAAAGTAGTAATGACGCTGCACACCAAAAACAGCCGCGCAGCCCCTCCCGTGAGTTTGCTTAGCAGGAAAAAGAGCGAACCCGTGCGTCGCGTGTTTCCCCCGAAGCGTTGTCCCAGGTAAGCATAAATGCTCGTCAGCCCCAGTTTGTAGTAAAGCGGAAGCAGCACCAGCGCCACAATGACATAGCCCACGATGAATCCCAGGCACATTTGCAAATACCTCATGCCGCTTTGTTCAGCCCAGCCCGGCACCGACACAAAGGTCACCCCCGAAATGCTCGCCCCAATCATGCCAAATGCCACCATCCACCAGGGCGACTGCCGGCCCGCCCGGAAAAAAGCATCGTTCGTTTGTCCGCCGCGTTGGCTGCTGCGATGCGATATGAACCAAAGTATCAGGAAGTAAGCCACGAGGGTCAGTGGCATCAGAAAAAGTAGCATAGCTGAAAGGATTGTTTTGTGAAAAGCCGAAACTTTAAAAAATGAGTACGTTCACTTCACGCTCCATGCGTGTCAGCGACGTACCGATAGTTCGATAGTATGCAATCAAATAATTTTGAGCACCTAAGACATTAACCCGAATAAAGTGCTAAGCATTAAGCTCGATGCACTGAGCGTGAGCACGAGAATGATGTAAATAGCAGACACTATAAAGCTCGATAGTGCTGCATAAATGCACCATTGTTTCGCTTTAGCCGAAGCACGCATAGCTTCATCGTAAAGCCCCATTATGTAGTAATCGTTTACTTTCGTTGAGTACACAATAGCCACGATACCCAAGGGCAAACAGCATAACACGGTTGAAAGTATGCTCCAAACCAAGTAGTTTTTAGGCAGAGGCGGTTTGTCTCCCGTTGGTCGCGCATACGGATTTGGTTGTTCGTAGTAATTCATAAAGTCAAAATATATTATGTAGTAAGGAAATGCCATGCTTCACTTCGTGGGGCAAGTCCGATGTATGAGCAGGAAAATTCATTCGGCCGATGCTCAAACCAGCAAATAGCTCCATGCCGTTCCGTTGGTCACCAAACCCAAAATAAGCGAGATGATGCACCATTGGCGTGCGCCCATCGAAGCACGGAGTGCCGCATTATAGTTTCCGCTCATGTAGTAAGTGTCAACATTCATAGCTTTGACAACGGCCACAATGCCCGTCGGTATGCAGCACAATATCATAGCCAGCACGCTCCACAGCAAATACGTATCGGGGCGCGGCGGCATACGGGGATTGTTGTAGCCGCCATATT
>FR901810.1:25996-31358 GCA_000437675.1 Prevotella sp. CAG:891 | reverse complement strand
CCCGCCATATTGGCTGCTGCGCTCCTCATTTCTTCCGTACGGATTCTGCTGATGGTGCATTTCGCCATACGCGTGATGGGGCGCATTGCCGTAAGCATGGCCCCCGTTCGGTGGCGGAGGCGATTGGTTACAGCTCCTTGGTTGGAAAAAAGCCTTCAGTTCAGGCACCGTGTAAGCCGGAGCCCAGTCGGCCATTCCCGTACACCACACCAAAGAATTGGGTGTAACGCCATTTTCGGCAAAGCGTTCCGGGCTGATAGGCCCCTGTTGCTGGTTATGATGGTCAAGGTAAAAGTAATTGTTCATATCAAGCAGGTCGAAAGTTGTGTAAGTATCTTTTCTTCAAGATGAAAAGGTCGAAAGCAAAGGTACGAAGTGAATTCTAAACAAAGTGCTGTTTGTACCGAAAAAGCAAGTACACTCCTCATATTCCCATGACATTTCGCACAATCCACCAAATACAGAACACCCCGATGTAAATCAGACACGCCGTGCGGCTTTCAAACACGTTGCGCCATTTTCGCTGCCATTCACCGCGAAGCACAAACTGTCCGACCATCAAACACAAGGCATACGGGATAGAATAAATGAGCATACGGTTGTAGGCCCAAGCCTCAGCCCAATGTCCGTGAAGGGCAGCATGCGTGGCACGCAAAAAACCACAACCGGGACAGCTGTAGCCCGTTGCCAACTTAAAAGCGCATTTGGGCATCAGCACATAGTTCACGGGGTTAAAGCTGTAAAGCGCAAGGAGCAGCACCAACACCACCCCGGCCCAAACATATTTGTTCGTTAGCCACCGACTGAGGAAAGCGCCGATTTTTATTTTCATAGTGAAAGCATACAAATTGTGTTCAGATAGCGAAGTTACGCATTTTTACCCGACAATCGCATTTTTGTCATAGTTTAATTCTGCCTATGATGCTGCATGCCTGAGGCCACAGCATCATAGACAAGTAGGTGTTCAACATTATTTTTACATTTGAACCAGCGTTATTGTGCTGAACAAGCAACTACAGGCTGGTACTTCAAACGAAAGAAACACTTATTCCACCGTGATATAATCCGAAGCAGCCGTGCCGCAAAATTCGGGAGCAAATTCACTCGTGATGCGCGAAATGCCAGTGGCATAAAGTCCGCTGCGGGTCACAAACAATTCTTCGGTCAGTCGGTGCGTGCCCTTGCTCACCTTTTCGATGAAAAAGTCCGTTGCGGCATCACGCACCACGCGGTAAGCCGGCAAACTTTCGTTCCACACATAGCCTGAGAGCGGTGCCGCAGGTTCCAAACATCCCGGACGCGAAGCATCGACGCGCACAAAGTCGAAGTCGCGGTCGGCTTTGAGCGTCAATACCTGACGGATGCGGTCGCCCTTCGTCAGTTTCACGCCGTCGGCCTTCAGCGGCATCCAGCGGTTGCCGCGTTTCACTTCGAACGTACGCGCAATGTGCAGTTCGCGGCCTTCAGTTTTCACTTCCGTTTCGGGCAAGGTAAAGGTGGCATACACGCTGCCCCACGACAATCCGCCCGACGATTTGTCGAGCTGAATGCTGCTGCTTGCCACAACAGAGGGGGCAGTAAAGGTGTGCTTAAAGTAACCCACCGAATGCGGTGCCTGTACCTTGGCCGAAGCCTGCGTAGCCACCACTTTCCGGCCTTTTTTCAGGGCAAAGCCAACGGGTACATTCTTTTGGGTTTGCACCGGCGAACCTGCCGCATTGGCCGACATCAGCAAGGCATACACCGCATCGGCTGTGGCGCGCGATGTTTCCCACATTTGCGTGCGCTTGGCCTGCAGCAGCCACAGGCGCAAAGCATGGGCGTCGGCCTCACGGTCAAAGTGTGTCAACGCTTCGATGGCTGCACACTGGGTGGGAATGCGGTATGCGTTCCACGACCATTCGGCGCGTGGCGTATTGAACCAGCGACCCTTTTCGGGCGAAGCCACGGTATATTCCATCAGGCTTTGCAACGTCAGT
Source organism: Prevotella sp. CAG:891 (assembly GCA_000437675.1). Classification (GTDB taxonomy): domain Bacteria; phylum Bacteroidota; class Bacteroidia; order Bacteroidales; family Bacteroidaceae; genus Alloprevotella. Next base: position 29,379 of record FR901810.1, on the reverse strand, counting down.
TCGCTCTCGGCTTTTTGTTTGAAGTAATCGAGGCAAATGGCCGATAATGCCTTGCCGTACATCGTCAGTTCCCGACGGCACAAGGCCATGCGTTGCAAAATAAAGTCGACGTTGTGGTCGGCCTTTTCGTTTACGAGCGTAAGCAAATAAAGGTAACGAAGCTGCAATTCCGTAGGAGCCATTTTATGGCCGCTTTTCTTTTCGACCTGTTCCATCTGCTTCACCTGTTTGGCCGTTTGTTTTTTCAAATAGGCCAAAGCCTTGAGCAAAAGTTGTTTGCCCTCGTCGTTGGGGGTGAGGCGGTCAATGCGTGCCAGCAAAATAGCCACATCGGTAGTAATGTAATCATTGCCCGGCATACCCGGATACCAGCTCCACGCTCCATCCTCGCGTTGCAAATCCTTCAGCTTGCCAAGCGCCGTGATGCGGTTGGCGGCGTTCCATTCCTCGTCGAACAGGCGTTTCAAGTTCTTCGTACGTTGCTGGTTTTCCATTTGCCGCTGTAGCCAGGGGGTGTAGTCGGTCAACCCCTCGCCTTGCAGTTTGGCCAGCACGTCCACCTCGTTGGTGTGCTGTTTGAGCCAGGCCGACACATCGGGCAAGGAAGATGCCACCTGCTGACCGAGGGCCAGGGCATAAAAACGGGTGGCCCATTCCGTGGCACTGATGCTGCGGGCATTGCCTGCCAACACGGGCAGGGCACTCACGGCATACCAGGTGGGGTTCGACGCCACTTCGACGGTGAGCGAACGCTGCGTAGCGGATTTCGAGTCGAACAGCGTGTCGATGCGAAGTGTAGTTTCGCCGGCTTCGTGCAGGGTGAAAGGCAGGGTGCGGGTCACTTCGGTGCGTTCGTCCAGCACGGGCAGAAAATGTTCCTCGCCATCGCTGAATGCGCCGCTTTCGCCCGTCACGCGGCAAACCAGCATATCGGCCTGCGACGTGTTTTCGTAAGTAAAGGTACACACCGCTGTTTGGGTGGCCTCAACGGTAAGTTCCTGCTTGAGCGTAAGGGGTTTATGGTTTTCGTTCAGCGCATTGGCCAGCGTAAGCACCACCTTTACGTGCTGCGTGTTGTCGGTCAGGTTCGTCACCTGAACGGGCAGTTCGATACGGTCGCCGCGGCGCACAAAGCGTGGCAGGGCGGGTTGTACCATAAAGTCCTTGCGGGCCACTACTGTGGTATCGAGGCTGCCGTAGTTCATTTGGCGGTCGTGTGCCAAGGCATTGAATCGCCATTCGGTCAAACTTTCGGGCAGGGTAAACGCAATGCTCACTTCGCCCCGGTCGTTGGTGCGGAGGGCGGGGCGGAAAAAGGCGGTTTCGGCAAAGTTGGCGCGGACTTTTGCGGCATTTCCTGCGCTGGTTGGGGTTGCGTTCTGCATGCCGACTTTCCGGGCCATCATTTGAGGAACGGCACCCGTCAGTTCTCTGTCGGCGGTGCTGCGAACGGCAAACTTACGGGGCATTGCGCCGCCGAGTTCGGGCATAGATTCGGCGGTCATGTCGTAAACAATGTTGCCCGTTTCGTAATAGTTGAACAATTCGGAATTCCATTGCGTGAACCGGGGAACATAAAGGTTGAGCAGCTTTCCAGATTGAATTTGGGCTTCGAGTGTGGGTCGCCAATCATCGGCAAAGTTGTTCCAGTACCAGGCGGCACGGGGCATCGTGCGGTAAAAGTCAACACGGCTAAAGTCACGCTGGCTTTGCGCCAAGGCATCGAGCGAGGCGTCATACAGGCAGGCCATCACGTTGCTCTCGGCGGGCTTTCCGTCGGGATAGGTCACTTGCAGTTGCCATTCTTCGTGCTGTCCGGGGGTTACGCGCGAACGGAAGGTTTTCCACTTCAGCAGCAGGCGTTTGTCGGGGGTGGGTTTCACCACACTCACGCTTTGGCTATAGATTTGTCCGTCGCGTACAAAGGCAAAATAGGCTGTGGCGGCATCGCCGTACTCGGGCTTGTAGGCAAAACTGAAATGCAGCAAACTGTCGGTCAGGGTGTAACGTTTACTCTCCACAATACCGCGGTTGGTCACCAGATGGTAATAGAGGTTGACATCGTGCTTCGGCGACCCGATGAGCACAAAGGCACTGTCCTTGGCTTCGCTGGTTCGGGTGTAAACAAATTGGCTCACTTCCTTGTCGACAGGGCGTTTGTCGGTTTCGGAAAACAGCACCAGGCGCAGGGTGTCGGCCTTGGCTCCTTGCAGGACGGGCAGTTCCAGGCGGTAAATGCCCGAGGCTTTGCCGGCGAGCAAGGGGGAAAGGTCAAAGCGTTTGCCGCTTTGGCATTGGCCGGATTGCATGCTTCCGTCGGGGCATTGCAGCTTAAAGGGGATGGGGACGTCGATTAACCGGCCTCCGGCATTTTTCAGACTGATGCAGGCTTTCGGCAAACTTTCCTTACAGAGTGTTTGGGGCAAGTCGGCTTCGTACACGGCTTTATAGCTGGCAGTAACCAGGGTGGTCGAACCGCTCACGGTTTCGCCGTTTTCGGCGGTCACGTCGTAGTTCACGGTAAAGTAGTAGCGGTTCTGCGGATACTGCTTACTCAGTTTTTCGTCGGCCAGCAAACTCACGGGTAGCGTAAAACGGCCTTCGGCATCGGTTGTTGTTTCGCCTGTTTGGGGCACAAAGTCGTTGGTGCTCCACCGCATCCACAGCGAACGCTCCACGCTATACTTCACCTTGGCTCCTGCCACGGGCACTCCGCTGTAGGTTGTGGCTTGTCCGGCCACGCGTACGCTGTCGCCCAATGCGTAGGCTGTGGTCAGCGGCTGGGTTTCGGCGGTAAAGGTGGGACGCTTGTAGGCTTCGACCTTGAAATGGCAGTAGCCGTGAACCGAACGGTTGGTGAGTTCTATGTAGAACTGTCCGGACAGGGCGGCTTCGGGCAAGCGGAATTTGCCGTAGGCCTGTCCGTAGGCATCGGTTTTCACGAGGAGTGAATCAATGGCTTTGCGGTTCACATTGTAGAGCGTGACCTTGGCTTCAAAGTTTTCGAGTGTACGGTATGCATCGCCTTCGTGGCTGTAAACCACGGTGCTGAACTGCACTTCCTGTCCGGGGCGGTAAATGGCGCGATCGGTGAAAAGGTCGATGTGCGTAGCTGTTTTTTCGGTTATAGGGTTGGCATTGCTGCGAAAATCCGAGAACTTAAAATGGCTCGCTGCGGCATCGCTGGTAGTCGAGGCATAGAAGCGGGTTTGCCACGTGGTGCCGTTCATCACGATGTCGACCTCGCCTTGTTCGTTGGTTTGGTAAGTGCGTAGTTTTTGCCACTGCTTTTGGGTGGCATACGAGGTGATTTTCACACCGGGCACGGGTTTTCCGGTTTGACTGTCAACCACTACCACGCGGTTCTGTCCGGGGGGCGATGA
>FR901810.1:22167-25969 GCA_000437675.1 Prevotella sp. CAG:891 | reverse complement strand
AAAACACAAGCGGACGGAGTGCCGACACGCGGAAGGCCACAGCATCGCGGGTTTTGCCGTCGACAACGAGTTCTGCCCAATACACACCGGGGGCTTGGGGTGCCACAAAGTCGACGTTGCAGTGTTGCCATTTCCAGGCAGCGGCTGCAGCGGGGCGAATGCTTTGCTCCTTGCTTTTGCCGCGGTTCTTTTGGGCCAATTTGCCAAAATTGGGCGATGCTTGGTTTCGCTGTGCCTCGGCCTTGTCATAATCGGCCGCACTGTCATACAGGGGGGTAATGCGCAGTTTCACTTCCTTCAGATTGCGCACTTGAAGGCTGAGCTGACAGGTGCTTCCGGGGTAAAGTTCCTCGGGCATGGCCTTGAGCTGTGCCCGGGGTGTTTGCATTTGGGTCAGGAAGTTGCGCAGGTGGTTACTTTCGGCCATTTCCTTGCCTTGGGCGTAGAGGGTCAGGGCCTTGCGTGCCAGGGTCACAAGCAAACTGTCGTTGTCGGCCGCACTGGGGCTGTCGGCATCGTAGTTCCATTCGGTCAGTGCGTTGTAGGTGCGTACGTTGAGCGGATTGTCGGCATTTTTCTGTGCCAGCTCAAGGTATTGGGCAAACAGGGGGTTCTGTGCCAAACTGCCATTTTCGTACGTATCATTTCTGAGCAGGTTCAAGCGGTCAATGCGCAGCAGCAGGGCGGCATCGGGCTGTCCGTGCTGTTCGTAGAGCATGGCCATGCGTTCGAGCATGCGACCTTTGTCGGCATCGGTCATCAAATCCGACGTCACGTAGGCTTTCAGCAGCACATGCAGCACATCGTTGGCAAACAGGCGGCTGTCTTTTCCGGGCTTCATCAGGGGGAGCCAGGGGGCAACGGGCACGCCTATCAGGTTTGAGGCTTCGGCCAGCGAGGCTTCGAAGTGTTGGCGCACACTGTCGGGCGTGAGTTGCAGGTCGTCCTGTGGGTCGAATGCATCAATTTGTTCGTAGGTTTGTGCCAGTGCCGAATGCCAAAGTGCCTTGTCAACGGGGTTGGTTTCGTTTTGCAGTTCGTGCTGAATGAGGGTCACGTAGCTGCGTACCGAATCGGGGTCGATTTGGTATCCCCACACGGTTCGCATCAGGAAGGCGCGGAGCAACTGTGCTTCGTTCTTTTCCTGCTGTGCCTTTTGCATCACGGCATCTACGTGTTCGATAACCGTTTGGGGCAAATCATTCTGCATGGCTTGTTCGGCTTGTTTCCACAAGCTGTCGTATGTTTGGGCTGAAGCCCCGACGGCTGCCGATTGCAGCACAAGGGCCAGAAGTCTTTTCACGTTCATGAGTGCTATGATTTAAGATGTTTGAGAGTCTGCTTTTATTTAAAAAATGCCGCAACTGGTATTTCCTTGCACCAAAGGTTTGATATTTATCACACATTCGGCGGTTTTTCTTACATTTTTTCAATTATTCAGCACAGAACAACACATTTTTATATTTTCCGCACTGTACTGTGGATGTGGGTGCTTGGGGCTCTGAAAGGAAACGTGTGGCTAACGGCCTTTGTAAATGCCAACCGCCATTTTTTGACGTACATTCCTACTTGTTCCCCAATGTATAACCTGCAATCACGTTGAACTGTGAAATAGTTCGCTGCTTAGGGCGCGTAGGGCGGATTTAAGAAACGGGTGAACAAATGTAAAAACACAAAGTTCGCCTTTAGCTTCAGGGCAAGGCGGAATGAGCGTGCGTGAAACCGAGTTTGGTGTTTTTCTGAAAACGCTGATTTTCAATAGTTCAGAGATTGTTGAAACTAGCTCGGAACTATTTCGCACTGGCTCGGAACTAATTTCAACAAGCTTGGAACTAATTTCAACAAGCTCGGAACTAATTCGAACAATCGCGGCGTAATTTTTGACGACAGCTCATCGCGGGGTTTAAGCAACGGCGAGCTGAGGGAAAAACAAACTGACTATTTTAATATAATTTCACCTACATGGCGGTTTGCTGTTTAACATTTACGGCCAACGGAGAGGTGAGGCTTGGGGAATGGGCCCTACAAAAACGCGACAGTGCCACTCCGGGCAGGGCATCTGCTTAATGTTCGCGTCGCCACCACATCCACACCGAACGGAAGTAGCTGGCATAGCCCAACACGCCGAGTAGCATGACGAGGGCTGTTTTCAGTCCGTGCGAAATTAGGGCAAACGATTGGGCCACGCCTTTGGTGGTGTGATACACGGTAGTGAGGGTTTTGACAATGGCAAAATGCCAGGGACCGGCTCCGGCAGGGGTGGGCAGCAACACGCCGACACTGGCGGCGGCAAACACATGGATGAGGTCGGCGAGGCTTAAGTGGGTCAGGACTTCGTAGCAGGGAAGGAGCAGGTAAAGTTGCAAAAAATTGCACACCCAAATGCCGACACAAAGGGTGCAGAACGAAAGGGGACTGCGCAAACGCAAAATGGCGGTGATGCCTTCCCACAAATTGACCAGAAAGCGGCGAATGTGGCGCCAAAGGGGAAAACTCAAACCCACAAGCAGACACACAACGCAACCGATTACGACGTAGAACGTGTAGCTGGGCAGGGCCAACGTCAGGCCTTCGCTCATGCGCTGAACGAGGTCGACGGTGTTTTGCCAACGCAGCGAAACGGCCAGGGCTATCACTACCAACAGACAACCGACGTCGGCCAGTTTTTCGACAACCACCGTGCCCAGTGCGCGGGTGCTAACGGCCGAATTGCCGCGCTGCACCAAGAGCGAACGGGTGAGTTCGCCCAAACGGGGGGTGACGCTGTTGATGAGGTAGGATATGAAAATGAGTTCTACCGAACGACGCCGACTGATATGAATGTCGGCCGATTCAAGCAACATGCGCCAACGCAGGGCGCGCAACACATTGGCCAGCACGCCGGCGGCCAATGCCAGGATAATCCACACATAATTTGAACGCTGACCAAAAAATTCGGCCAACGTGTGCACATCGAATCCACGGTAAATCCACCACATCATGGCTGCACCGGCTATCGTCGAAAGTATCAGAAACACTATGTTTTTTGTCGTTCCGTTCATTGCTGTGTTGCGAATAAAACCAGCGGTCGCTAAGCTAAAAATAACTCGCGGCCGACTTGTGTAAAAGGGGGCTTGAAAATAGGAATGTGAATTTACTTATTTTGCCAGAAAAAACGGCTTTTTCTCTGCTAATTATGGCAAATTATGCGCTTTTTTAGACTTTAGAAACACGGCCTTTGGGTTAGTTAAGAAAAAACTTAGTAAGTTTGCAGCACTGAAGCAACGATTGAAAAAGGACAGGAACTAACATCATTATGGAACTTGATAAATTTGCGAGGCAGCTCCGACTCATGGAATTGCTTACGCACAATTACCAATATAGCATTGAAGAAGTCAGCGAAAAACTTAAAATGAGCAAACGCTCCATTTATCGTTACATCGATGCTTTCAAATCAATGGGGTTCGTGGTGCGCAAGGCGGGAAGCAAATACCGCTTAGACCACTCGTCGCCCTTTTTTCAAAACATAACCAAAGATATTACCTTTACTGAGGACGAGGGACTCACACTGTGCGAGGTGCTCAACTCGGTATACAACAACTCGGTGCAAATTCGCTATCTGCGCGAAAAACTGGGACGACTCTACAGCACCGACGTGCTGGCCAAACACGGGGTAGACAACCAGGTGGCACAAAACATCAGCACCATTTACCAGTGCATTCGCGAGGAACGTGTGGCTTTGCTGAAAAACTACGATTCGCCCTCGAGCGGAAAAGTGAGCGACCGCGTGGTTGAACCTTACATGTTTTTAAACGAGAATGCC
>FR901810.1:6117-22143 GCA_000437675.1 Prevotella sp. CAG:891 | reverse complement strand
GAATGCCGAGGTGCGATGCTTTGAACTTTCGTCGGGAATGAACAAGACGTTTAAACTTTCGCGTACCGAGAAAGTAGAAAAAATCGATTTGCTATGGTCGCATAAAGCGGAGCACAAACCTTTCTATGCCGACCTGTTCCACTTTTCAAGCGAAGAGCGCAAACCTGTTTCACTGCTTCTGGGGCCACTTTCGACCAACCTGCTGCTCGAAGAATTTCCCGATTCACAACGTCAGTTGCATCTCATGCCCGACGGCCGCCATCGCTTCGACACCGAAGTGTGCAGCTACAAAGGCATAGCCCGTTTCGTACTCGGACTGTTCGACGATATTGAAATTGTCGACTCTCCTGAATTTATGAACTACATTCAGCAAAAAGTAAAGGCTGTGGGTAGCAAATATGCCCAGGCTGAAGAACAATAAATCAAACCAATGACTACATTCAAAGAACGCATCCACCTTGACTTAAAAGACTACCTTACGGGGCTTGACCTTGTTGACAAACGTTTGCCCGAATGTCCCGACCTTGACGCATGTCGCAACCAGCTGCTCGAAGCTTACCTGCCCGACGGTGTGCGCGAATTCAATGCCTACCCCACGGTATCGTTGGGTTGGATGATGTTCTTAGGCATGGCTTGGGCCGAATTCTGGGACAAGGACTGGAGCCGCTACGCTGCCGAGCCCCAACTCTACGAACAAGTGCGCGATGTGCGTGGCTACGACTGCATGGACGAATACATCATGGAGGAAGTGTTACACCTGGATGCCACGCTTACCGACCGGGTGAACCGTGTAGTAAACGAATGTGCTGCCCGCACGCTCAGCAATCTGCGTCACGCCGATGTCGAACCCGGCACCCCCGAAGCCTTCCACGCCTACGTCGACTGCCTCAGCGAACTCTACACCTTTGGTGCCGCCATGCACCTGAAGCATTTAGGCTACCACATGACGCTAATCGACTAACTCCTCCCTCCTTACTTCTCACCCTAATTTTTATCTTTGAACAAGATAGGATGCGGCTCGGCAACGGCAAATGAAAACTTGCGTTTTTCTTTGCTATTGCCGAGCCTATCCGTATCTTTGTACGTATTGAATTACAAACACAAGTAGTACGACAATAACTATGTCAGAAAAACAAGAATTTATTTCTACCCGAAAGGGAGTTACATATCTTGATTTGTTTGCAGGAGCCGGTGGTTTCAGTGAAGGGTTCATGCAAGCTTACACGGATGATAAATATTATGACTTTTATTTGGCGAGCGATATCAATGAGAATTGCGAGCTTACACACCGTGTTCGTTATAACAAAATGCTTGGTCTTGACACCAAATTCATTTGTCAAGACATTATGGAAGATTCCTTTTTGCCGAATCTACTCAAAGAAATAGGCAATAAGGAAATAGAAGTTGTTACGGGTGGTCCAAGTTGTCAGTCATTTAGTCTTGCGGGACGAAGAAAAAAACTTGACAAGCGTGATGATTTGTTTTATCACTATCTTAAAGTAATCAAAGCTCTTCGTCCTAAATATTTTGTAATGGAGAATGTTAAAGGAATCCTTACAAAAGATGAAGGCAGAATAAAAGAGAGAATACTTCGTGAAATTAGATCTATCGTAGATGATGCTAAAATGAATCAGCTCTTCGCATTCTTGGACGATGTTTTGAAACCACAAATGTCAACTTCATTATATAATGCCTTGTATGAAAGGCTCTGTATGGTGACATGCGCAGACAACTTGGAGAAACTTAATGAGTTCTTCTTTAATAATCTCGACCTACAATTAAAGGAAGTGACCAGACATTTGCCATATAGTGTAAGCAAGAGTAATGAAAGTGTAAATACTATTCGTCACGGACTCTTATTGTTGGGAATGAAGCAACAACGTGATGCCATCCGCAAGCAAATCATTCAGTTGAAGACAAGTGCTCACATTGATAATGACACTTTTGTGGATGGTTATAATGCTATCATAGAGACTATTTCCGATGAACAAATTCTTGAACAAACTCTTGATGCTATAGACAAGGTAACTCTAATGGGAGGTTGTGAGGAAGAAGCAAAGATTCTGAAGAAATCATTAGAACTTCTTACTTCTACATTTGATGAATGCATTGAATATATTCAAGAGCAGTTTAAAGATAAGGCAGAACTCTTAAACCATCTGAATAGGCTAATAAAAGAGGTTAGGCTTTATAATATAGAAGAGCCGCTTGTCCTTCTTTCTTCTAACTATGGAGTTCCACAAAACAGAGAACGAGTTGTATTCATTGGATGCCGAAATGATCAAGAGGTTATCAAGGACATTCCTGCTACTGTAACAGACAATGACAAAGTGAAGGTTTATGAAGCCATTTGGGATTTGAATATGGTTGGTAACGGCGAAACAGCGACTTCCTATAAGGAACCCACATTAATTTCCAAATTCGAGAACACCAAAATTCAAAGAGCAATACATGGAGAGCCTGATAGTCAGGGACTCTTGTTTTCTGAATGGTCAAAAAAAGGTCGTTTAGGGCATCGGTTCGTATTTGACGAGGAGCCTTTCTATGTCGTAAATATGGCTGGATTGGATGAGGCAAAGAAACATCAGCACATGGAATTGTTCAACCACCAAACAAGTTTACAGAATGAAACGGTACGAGAGCGGTTGAAAATAATTGCTCAACATGGTGATTATGACGATGCGAAGGCTGAACTTAAAGAAAAGGGCTTAGTATCGCAGAAGCGAAACTACGTTGTTCTGAATCCTCTCGGCCAAAGCCCCACTGTATGCACTATGCCTGATGATTTTATTCATTATTCTGCCTACCGTCCCATGACTGTACGTGAAATGGCACGTCTTCAAAGCTTTGACGATTCATTTGTATTTCAAGGCAAACGGCAGACCGGTGGTAACAACCGTCAAAAGGAAATACCTCAATATACTCTCGTCGGCAATGCAGTTCCGCCGCTGATGGCAAGAGCTATTGCGAATACATTATTAAAACATATTAAATAGAGAAAATTGCAATATGGTTAATATGCGCCCTTTCACTGCCTTTGAGCAGAAAAACTTGAAGTTTCTGGTGAACCATAACGTAAAGTTTACACAAGTTGAGATTACCCCTACTGGTTTAGGTAAGGGTATTCTCGACTCAACTACTCCTATGCGAACCTATTTCCTTGAAAATGGTATCCATAACTATTCAGAACAATTTCAAGGGCAAGAATATAAGCAAATGAAAACTGCTTGCATCCTTACAGATACAAAGCAGTTCCTTACAAAGGCATCTTTCTATCGTCCTAATACAAAGAAAGGCGACCCACGAATGTGGATTTATGGATTGGGCTCATATACCAAAGGCAACGATATTCATGTACTGTTTTGGCATGATCAAATATTGTATAGCATAAACATTACCCATATTGATATAGAGAAATGCTATAACTCAGCCATTCTTACACCGATGAAAGACGTTCTGAATGCTATCTATAATGAAGGAAACTCTGTATCAGAAGAACTTCTTAATCACTTCCGTGCTGTAAGAGACCAATGGTTTGAGGCAGAAGTAACAGCTGACACAGGTATTGGCAGAACCATTGAAACTTTCCTCGGTATTAGCATGAATAGCGATAAAACGCCGGATTACAAAGGTATTGAGTTGAAGAGTCATCGTGACAAAAGAAACAGCAAAAAAAACGTATTGTTTACCCAAACTCCGGACTGGGATTTAAGCAAGTTAAAATCAGGGCGTGAAATAGTAGAAAAGTATGGATATATTAATGCTAAGGGATTTAAAACATATCAGAACACAGTACAGTGTGCACCTCCTAATAGCAATATGTTATTCTTGAATGTAGATCACGTAAACGAACTTCTTGAATTACAAGCAGAGAAAAAAAATATAGAAGATATTGCAGTATGGCGATTGGTAAAATTACACCAACGTTTGCAAACGAAGCATCGAGAGACATTTTGGATTGAGGTAGAAAACGAGTTGAGCGATGGCAAAGAGTACTTCCGCTATAAACAAATAGAGCATACAAAAAATCCCAATGTTGGACAATTTGACATTCTTCTCGAACAGAATATCATTACAGTAGATTTACTTCTTTGTCGCCCAAGCGGTCATGGAGATACCTATTCTTTTAAAATCAAGAAGAAAGGAATGCCCTTACTATTTCCGGAATCCAAGTTGTATCTAATCTAAGCAAACAAATTGTATAAATAAAGTATTTATCAAAATATGACAATGAAAGAAATTGATTTTATATGATAAATTGGAAAGATATCAACTATTACACAATTTCATTATTTTTCGCGTGTGGAAAATGCGCCGGAATGCCCATAGATAAAGGGCTGAATGCCTATTTAGGGGTGTGGAAAACTTTCGAGCTGCGATATTAGGAAGCGAAAAATTAGATTTCCGGGTGATGGAGTTGTATCTTTACTTCGCCAAGTCAGGCTGCACCTCAGCATAGCTCTTGAGAGCAAGCTCTCATCGCTCTGCATTCGATTTGCACTGACATTGCACCGAATTAAGAGTTTCGACTCAGCTTGATGGATGAAAAAACAATATTCCTTATTTATTCATTCAGCGTTCTTTGACATGATGTTACAGTTGCAAACAGCTTCGTTGGCTACCATTGAAAAATGGTTGAGAATGACGAATTTTAGTTTTAATCACATCACAAATAGGGAAGGTTGTGAAGAAAAAATGTAAATTTGCTTCCGAGAAGCACGTTTGAACCTCTACCCTACGGATAACGGGGGGATTTTGAACTGAAATCAAGACGGAATAGCACTGACTGACTGGGGGCTGTGACGCACAAGGAGGAAACGAAACGTGCTGAATGATTGATTACTCATCACCTAAATGAATGTGACATGAAAAAGACTTTTACAATTCTTTCGATGGCTGCACTGATGGTGTCGGCCGGATGTGCTAAAAAGCCGGCTACGGCTGAGGCTGCTACTACGCAAACTGCACAGGTGCAAAATACGCAGGCTACTACAAATTCGGTGGTGAAAACCGTGCCGACTTCGGTGAAAGGTGCCGATGTGCTGCAAACCATTGCTGCTAACTATAAAGGTAAAGTGGTGCTTTTCGACTTCTGGGCTACCTGGTGTCCGCCGTGCCGCAAGTCGATGAAGCTGATTGACGAAATCAAACCTGAACTCGAAAAGAAGGGTTGCGTGTTCGTATACATCACCGGTGAAAGTTCGCCGATGAACACTTGGACCGAAATGATTAAGGGTATCAGTGGCGATCATTACCGCTTGACGGCTACGCAGTGGGACGAAATGTGCAAGGCTCTTAACATTCCGGGCATTCCCGTTTACTTGCTCATGGGCAAGGATGGCAAAAAGGCTTACGACAACTTGAGCGAAGGCGGATACCCGGGCAACGAAATTTTGAAGAACAACATCGAAGTGGCGCTGACGAAGTAACGCTGGCGTTGTGATTGGTTCTGACTGTTATGTCGGGTTGGCAGGGGCTTGAATGCTCTGAGCTGACGGGGCTGAGGTTGGAACAATCGCACACACACGAAAAAAAGCATACGCCCGTCATACGCGCTGCTTGCGGCATCGGAATGTCCGAATGCCGTGGGCGGCGTATGATGGGCGAATGCTTGCAAAATAAGTGACCCGAATAACATGGCACGAAAATCAAAACAACAAAGTAAAGTGAGCTACCTGGCATTACTCGCTGTGATGGTGGTGGTGGGCTTCATTGGATTTAAAAAAGGCGGAAACGAGAATTTACTGCCTGAAAAAAATGAATGGTTGCCTAACAAGGACGCACAGATTGTCGACAACAGAGCGGATACGGAGAACAATAACGACCTGGCTGAAAGTGGGGGAAGATTAGAAATTCCGGTGTATGAATCGCCGCGCGGCGGACAAATTATCCGTCACACGGGCTTTACACTGTCGTACGATGCTGACTTCAAAACTCCGCAATGGGTGGGCTGGGAAGTAACGGCCGACGAAACGCGGGGAAACCAGCCGCGCGAAAATTCGTTTAAACCCGACCCGATGGTGCGCGGTGCCAAGGCGTATCACAAGGATTATTCAAATTCGGGCTACGACCGCGGACACATGGCACCGGCTGCCGACATGAAGTGGAGCGAGGTGGCTATGAAGGAGTCGTTTTACACATCGAACATCTGTCCGCAAAACCGTAACTTGAACCGTGGCGACTGGAACGACCTGGAGGAACTTACGCGACAGTGGGCCTTGCGCTACGGGGCTGTGAGTGTTACAGCAGGACCTATTTACCGCACGCGAACGCCGAAACGTATCGGGGCTAACCGTGTGGCGGTGCCTGATGCTTTCTTCAAGGTGATACTTATCAACACGCCGAAGAATCCGAAGGCTTACGGCTTTATTTTTGAAAACCGCGCGGGTAGCCATCCGCTGAGTTATTACCAACTGACGGTTGACGAGGTGGAAACTGAAACGGGCATGGACTTTTTTGCGGCATTGCCCGATAAGGTGGAAAACCGCATTGAAAGCGTGAAGCCTTCCTTGTAGGCGAAAGCGTGAAGCCTTCGTTGTAGGCGAAAGCGTGAAAACTGCCTTGTGGGTGAAAGCTGCCTTGTGGGCGGTGGGCGCTTAAGCATTTATCAAAAAAAAAGACAGACACCGGCTATGACGAGAAATATGTGACTGTCTTTAAGCTAAATAAACAGTGAACGAATGATGCACAACAATAAGAGAGTACTCGTGGCCATGTCGGGAGGTATCGACAGCTCGGCGGTTTGCCTGATGCTGCAGGAACAGGGCTACGAGGTGGTGGGCATGACGATGCGCGTGTACGACCTTCCCCGACAATTTGCCGAGGGCGAAACCGACCCCGACTTTATCCGTTCGGCTCGCGAACTGGCCGATCGGCTGGGCATCGAGCACCATGTGGCCGATGTGCGCAAGGAGTTTCGCGAAAGCATCGTGGCTTATTTCATCGGCGAATATGAAGCCGGACGCACACCGAACCCTTGCGTTTGCTGCAACCGTGACTTTAAATTCCGTCTCATGCGCGAATGGGCCGACCGTCTGGACTGTGCATTCATGGCTACCGGCCATTATGTAAAAACGGAAACGGCTGCCGATGGGTTTACTTACCTGCTCATGGGCGACGATGTGCGTAAGGACCAAAGCTACTTTTTGTGGCGAGTGCCTCAGCAAACGCTGCAACGCTGCATATTTCCGCTCGGACCTTTCGAAAAACCTCAGGTCAGGGCTTACCTTGACGAAAAAGGGTTTGGGGTACGTGCCAAACAGGGGGAATCGATGGAAATTTGCTTTGTCGAGGGTGACTACCGCGACTTCTTGCTGGAACAACGCCCCGATTTGGCCGAAAAGGTGAACGGCGGACGTTATGTCAACACCTTGGGGCAGGACTTGGGACAGCACCGGGGTGTGCCGTTTTACACCGTTGGACAACGCAAAGGACTGGGTATTGCTCTGGGCAAACCGGCTTATGTGGTGAGGCTGAATGCTGAAAAGAATACGGTGGTGCTGGGCGACGAGGCGGATTTGCAGACTACGGCATTTTTTGCTGAAAATGCAGAACTAGTGAACCCCGAGGCTTTCTTTGCCGACCCAAACCTGACGGTGCGCATCCGTTACCATAGCAACCCGGTGACTTGCCGGGCGGAAATATTGCCCGACGGACGACTGCTGGTGCGCACAACCGAAACGCTGAGTGCGGTAACTCCGGGGCAAAGTGCGGTGTTCTACTCGGGCCGACGCATGGTAGGCGGTGCTTTCATCGCTTCGCAAAAGGGCATCGGACAATACCTCTAATATAACAGCACCTCTAATAAAACAATACCTCTAATATAGAAGTTCCTCTAATATAGAAATACCTCTAATATAGATAGGGGGAATGCATTTAGAAGGGAATACGTTTAGAGGAGGATGCATTTAGATGAACTATGCACCCTACTTCACATTTTCTTGAACTCACACTCTTTCTGATTCAAAATGAAAAAAAATATACTTCTTTTACTCTCGGGCTTGTTGTGCGTGAGTTTGCAGGCACAAAACCCTAACGGAGAACAAAAGGCTCCGAAATTTCAAAAAATAGAAAAAAGCTACCGCTACCGCATTGCATTTACTGACAAAAAAAATAGCCCATTCAGCGTAAAACAGCCCGAAAAGTTTCTTTCGGCTAAAGCTATCGAACGACGCAAACGCTATAAGGTAAAAATCGACGAACACGATTTGCCGGTGAACCCGGCTTACATCGATGGCGTGAGCCGCTGCGGCCTTAAACTGTGGAACAAAAGCAAATGGAACAATACGGCGGTGTTTGAAATGGCAGACACCGCGCTCCTCAACCAGGTGCGCAAACTGCCTTACGTCAAGGAGGTGCGCTGCGTGTGGATTAGCCCTGACAGCCTGCCTGTAATGCCTAAAGTAGACCGCAGCAGCATCGTGACGAACCGACGCGATACCTTGCCCGACTACTACGGACATGCCGAGAAACAGGTAAAGATGTTGGCTGTCGATCAGCTGCATCAAGCGGGTTTCACGGGAAAAGGAGTGACGATTGCGGTTATTGATGGGGGCTTTCTGAATGCCGACTTGGTGAATGGTCTGAAAAAGGCGCACATTCTGGGCACGCGCAACTTTGCACACCCCGACCGACTGATTTACGACGAACTGATGGACCACGGCACCATGGTGCTTTCGTGCATTGCGGCCAACGAACCGAAATCGATGGTGGGCACGGCTCCCGATGCTTCGTTCTACCTGATGCAAAGCGAGGACGGCGACAGCGAACAGCTTATCGAGGAGGATAACTGGTGTGCAGCCGTGGAATATGCCGACAGTTTGGGCTGCGACATCGTGACGAGTTCGCTGGGTTACTTCCAGTTTGACCACGACTTCATGAATCATACTTATGCCGAACAAAACGGACACACGGCACTGAACAGCCGAAGTGCTTCGCTTGCAGCAAGCCGGGGGCTGATGATGCTCAACAGTGCCGGAAACAGCGGCAACGATGCGTGGAAACGTATAAACTTTCCGGGTGATGCACCGAACATTCTGACCGTGGGTGCGGTAAATGTTGCGGGCGTGAACGCGGTATTCTCGTCGCTGGGCAACACCACAGACGGACGTGTAAAACCCGATGTCATGGCTATTGGCGAGTTTTCGGCACTCTACGGACCCGACGGCTGCGTAACACAAGCCAACGGAACTTCGTTCTCGACGCCCACGATGTGTGGCGCAGTGGCTTGTTTGGTGCAGCAGTTCCCCAACAAACGACCGGCAGAAATTATCCGCGCCGTGCAGCAGAGTGGCAACAATGTGGCTCACCCCGATAACGTGTTTGGCTATGGTATTCCGAACATGATGAAGGCTGCAGAGCTGCTGAAAAAGAATGGTAACTGAAAGGCTAAAACTTGTACACAGCGCATTAAAGGCACGGATGCTTTGATGCGAAATCACTGAGTGGTTCAAGTTTGACACGCAAACGGCTTTACTTATGTCACAATTCATAGATTATTCAAAACACGCCGACATCACCGACCCGTTCGAGCCCGAGACGGAGGCTCAGCAAACGCAGGCTCAGCAAACGCAGGCTCTGACGCTTTTCGAACTGAATGCCATGGTGCGGGCGGTACTGCAACACACGCTGGCCAATCACTACTGGATAGTGGCTGAAATCAGCGAATTGCGGGTAGCCTCGAACGGTCATTGCTATCTCGAACTCATTCAAAAGGATGGGGCTGGCAGTGTCATTGTGGCCAAGGCGCGTGCCAACATTTGGCGACCACAATATGTGAAACTGGCTTCGCGCTTCAAACAGGCTACGGGCCAACTGCTATGCGCTGGCATGAAGGTGTTGGTTTGCGTTTCGGTCACGTTTCACGAGCACTATGGTTACTCGCTCGTCATCTCCGACATCGACCCGGCATTTACCCTGGGCGATCTGGCGCAACAGCGGCGACGCATCCTGCAGCAGCTCACTGACGACGGGGTGATTGACCTAAATAAGGAACTGCCTCTGCCCCGCCCCATTTCGCGCATTGCCGTGATTTCGAGCAAAACAGCGGCAGGCTACGGCGACTTCTGCAACCAGCTCTCGCAAAGCGGATTTGCCTTTAAACTCAAACTCTTTGAAGCGGCCATGCAGGGCGAGCGGGTGGAGTCTACGGTCATCGAAGCGCTCGACCGCATCGCAGCCGAGGCTGAACAATGGGATGTAGTGGTCATTATCCGCGGTGGAGGTGCCACAACCGACCTGAGCGGTTTCGACAGTTACTTGCTGGCTGCCAACGTGGCGCAATTTCCACTACCGGTTTTCACGGGTATCGGTCACGAACGCGACGAAACAATTATCGACATCGTAGCGCATACGCGACTGAAAACGCCTACCGCCGTAGCGGCTTTCCTCATCGACGCGCAGGCTGACGAGGTGGGACGTTTGCACGAACTGCGGCAGCGTTTGGCAATGGCTGTGAACAGCAGTTTGCAGCAAATCAGTCAACGCACTCAAGCCTTGAATCACCGGTTGCAACTGGCGACCATGCAGAACATGACGCAACGACACCGCCAGCTCGATGCGCTGAACACGCGTTTCCGAGTTTCGTACGCGAACTATGCCAACCGGCAACGCGAAAAAATAGTGCGCTTCTCGTCGCGCCTTGAAATGTCAACGCTGCGCCGCATGCAAACCGAAAAGCAAGACCTTATGCGTATGCCCGACCGCCTCAGCCGTGCCCTTTCGCTCAAATTCGACCGTGAAAAAATGCGGTTAACTTTGGCTGAAAAGAGCGTAAAGCTGGCGGGACCAGACCGCATATTGGCCATGGGTTTCAGCATCACGCTGCACAAGGGTAAGGCTGTGCGAAACGCCGACTCGCTGACACCGGGCGATGAGCTGACCACGCTTTTTGCGCAAGGAAAGGTGCAGAGTGTGGTAACTGAAAAAAAAGATACACACGCATAAACTGCTACAGTAAACGGCTTGCAAGAAATGACTTGCAAGAAATGACTTGCAAGAAACGGCTTGCGAGAAATGACTTAAAAAACATGGCTCGTGAAAAATGGCTTAGAACTTGCAGCAATCGGCCGGCTGCCTTCAACCTGATTATTTTCAATCAAATATATTTCCTATGAAAAAGGAACTGACCTACGAAAAGGCCATGCAAAGGCTGGAAAACATCGTAGAGGGCTTTGAGCAAAACAGCCTTGAACTCGACCAGCTTACGGCACAACTGGCCGAAGCGCAGGAGTTAATTAAGTTTTGCAACGACAAACTTCAAAAAGTAGAAACCGACGTAAAGAAATTACTACATAATGAGCAAGAATAAACTCGCCAAATTTGCCGACATGGAAACCTATCCGCACGTATTTCAAGCGGCGGATGTGGCAGTAAATCCCGCGCCTTTCGAACTGAAAGGAAAATGGCACAGCCAATTCTTTAAAAACGACAATCCCATCGTGCTGGAACTGGGCTGCGGCCGCGGCGAATACACCGTGGGCCTGGCACGACTGTTCCCCGACAAAAACTTCATCGGTGTCGACATCAAGGGAGCGCGTATGTGGACGGGAGCTACCGACTCGCTGAACGAGGGACTGAAAAACGTGGCTTTCCTGCGCACACACATCGAATTTATCGACCATTTCTTTGCCGAAGGCGAGGTAGCTGAAATTTGGCTCACCTTCTCCGATCCGCAGATGAAAAAGGTGACCAAGCGACTCACAAGCACGCACTTCATGGCGCGCTACCGCCACTTCCTCACCGACGGTGGATTGGTGCACTTGAAAACCGACAGCAATTTCCTCTTCACCTATACGAATTATATGGTGGAAAAGAACAACCTGCCGGTGGAGTTCCGCACCGACGACCTCTACCACACGCTCGAGGCAGAAACCGACACCGAGGTGCAACGCATTTTGGGTATTCAAACCTACTACGAGCAACAATGGATTGCGCGTGGGCTCACCATCAAATACCTCAAATTCCGTCTGCCGCAAACTGGCGAACTCGCTGAACCCGAAGTGGAAATTGAACTCGACGACTACCGAAGCTACAACCGCTCAAAACGTAGCGGACTGCAAACGGCTAAATAAACACAGCGGACTGCAAACGGCTAAATAAACGCAGCGGACTGCAAACGGCTAAATAAACGCAGCGGACTGCAAACGGCTCAGTCGCAAAAGCATGTGGTACAATTCAACAATGTATCCGGGGTTTNNNNTTCAGACAGGCCTACCTGCCTTACTTTCTGTGGTTGCAAAATGTCAAAGAACGCTGAATGAATAAATAAAGAATATTGTTTTTTCATCTGTGGGGCTCCATTCGCAGCCTCACTTAGCAAGTGCAATGTCAGTGCAAACCGAATGCAGAACTTGAAAACTCGTTTTTAAAAGTTATGCTGAGGTGCAGCCTGACTTCGCGAAGCAAAGATACAACATGCACACCCCGAAATCCAATTTTTTTGACCGACTAATATCGCAGCCCGAAAGTTTTCCACACTCCCAAATCGGCATTCAGCCCTTTATCTACGGGCATTCCGGCGCGTTTTCCACACGCGAAAAAAAATGAAATCGGGATATAACATTCTCTCTCATGCCGATTCTCAAAACGTACAAAGCTGAAACGTTTTGCCTCACCCTAATGCTGCAGTCCCCACACCTTTTTGCTACTGATTCCTGCAAACAGCTAAGTAAAAACATACTCTTATACATCCAATGATTCAAATATATCCCAAACTCATTACCGATGCCCTCGCCACCGTGCGCTATCCGGGCACAGGTAAAAACCTTATCGAAGCCGAAATGATGGAGGACGACCTCCGCATCGACGGCATGCACGTTAGTTTTTCGCTGATTTTCGAAAAAAGCACCGACCCTTTCATGAAGTCGGTTATCAAGGCTGCCGAAACGGCCATCCACACCTACGTCGACAAAGACGTTCAAGTGGAAATCAAAACCAAAACCTTGCAGGCTGCGCGCCCCGAACCGGGCAAAATGTTGCCGCAGGTTAAGAACGTGATTGCCGTGAGCTCTGGCAAAGGCGGTGTGGGCAAAAGCACTGTGGCTGCCAACCTCGCTGTGGCTTTGGCCAAACAGGGTTACAAGGTGGGCTTGCTCGATGCCGACATCTTTGGTCCTTCGGTGCCCAAGATGTTCCACATGGAGGCCGAACGCATTTTTGCTGAAATGAAAGACGGTCGCCAGTTGCTCATCCCGGCTTTGAAGTACGGTGTGAAAGTGCTGTCCATCGGCTTCTTCGTCACCCCCGACACCGCTACGCTTTGGCGCGGCGGCATGGCCTCGAACGCGCTCAAGCAGCTCATTGCCGATGCCGACTGGGGCGAACTCGATTACTTCGTGCTCGACACCCCGCCGGGCACTTCCGACATTCACCTCACGCTGCTGCAAAACCTCGCCATCACGGGTGCCGTCATTGTCAGCACGCCGCAGGAAGTGGCGCTGGCCGATGCGCGCAAGGGTATCGACATGTATCAGAACGACAAGGTAAACGTGCCCATTCTGGGTCTGGTCGAGAACATGGCCTGGTTCACGCCCGCCGAACTGCCTGAAAACAAATACTACATCTTTGGCCGCGAAGGCGTGAAGCGTCTGGCCGAGGAAATGCAGGTGCCCCTGCTCGGACAAATTCCTTTGGTTCAGGGCATCCGCGAAAGTGGCGACGAAGGCGAACCGGCTGCCGTGAAGGAGAACACGCTGACAGCACTGGCCTTCGACAATCTGGCTCAACGTGTGGTCGAGGAAACCGAACGCCGCAACCGCGAAATGCCGGCCACGCAAATTGTGGAAATGAAGAAATAATGCTGACTTATGAAAATTGGAGATAAAGTTCGCTTTCTCAACGATGTGGGCGGCGGCATCATCACCGGATTTCAGGACAAAAACACCGTACTGGTGTGTGGCGATGATGGTTTTGAAATTCCTACGCTTGTCAAAGATGTGGTGGTTATCGACACCGACGACTACAACATTGCCAAAAAAGTGAGCAAAACGCCCAAACCGAAACCCGCTGCCGAGGAGCGAAAGGCCACCTCGGTAAAACAGGCACTGGCTGTTGCCGACGATGAGGAGGAGGAAGAGGAAACCGACCCTGCCGACCTCGAACTCTCTTACCGTCCGATGGCGCAGGAGCGTCGCGGTGCCAACGAACTGAACCTACTGCTGGCCTTCGTGCCGCGCAAGCCGAAAGCCATGAGCGATACACCCTTCGAGGCTTACCTCGTGAACGACTGCAATTACTATGTGCACTACTCCATGCTGAGCTATGCCGACAATGCCTGCACACTGCGTCACGAGGGCGAAATTGCGCCGAACACCAAAATATTTTTGGAGGAATTCACGCACAACGACTTGCACACCTGGGAACGCATCACGCTGCAAACCCTGGCCTTCAAGCGCGACAAGCTGTTCCTGCCCAAGCCGGTAATGAGCATCAACCTGCGCATCGACGGCACCAAGTTCTACAAACTGCATGCCTTTCAGCCCAACATGTTCTTCAATGCCCCGGCACTGATTTACGAGGTAATCAAGAACGACAAGGCTGCCCGCGACTTTTTTGTCGATGCCGACGAACTGCGCGAAGCCATGCAAACGCCCCAAACTTTCATGACGGGCAACGAGGCTGCTCCGCTGAGCGGTGCCGAACGTCGGGCCACCGACAACGCACGCAAGCGTTCGGCAGCCAACGAGCCGCTGGTCATCGACCTCCATGCCCACGAACTGCTCGACACCATGGTGGGCCTTGCGCCCAAGGACATCCTGGACTATCAGCTCAAGGTGTTTCACGACACCATGCGCGCCGAACTCAAACACAAGGGTCGCCGCATCGTGTTCATTCACGGCAAAGGCGACGGTGTGTTGCGCAACGCCCTGATTAAGGAACTGACGCGCCACTACGCGCAGGCCAACTATCAGGATGCTTCGTTCCGCGAATACGGCTATGGTGCCACCCTCGTCACCATTGGCTAACCTTAGCAGCTGTGCTGCGTACGCTACCCTCTGAGGCAAAGCGTCGCACACATACCTGCTATCCCTTACTTTACACGAAACGTCCTGATTGCTTAGCTGCTGCCATAGTAATCGGGACGTTTCTTTGAGGAGAGAGAGGGGGGAAGGAAAGAAAAGTATTGTATGATTCACAATACATCGGTAATTTTTTACCGATGTAATATATTTACAATCTATATATAGCTCAAATTACTCGGATAAGCAATACAATGAAGTTACCCAATAATTTATGAAATGGCTGAACACTCCCATGCAGATATTCTGCTTGCTATTTACTTTTGAACCAATCTTTGAAGGTCATACCCTATACTGGTATATCGTTGTTTTGGCAGGTTGTATAGTGTTTATCCAAATGATAAGCCTTATCTTCGGACTAAAAGCAATGCAGAGAGCCATTATTCTCGAAAGTATCACCAGTCGGGTAATCAGTCTTTTGATTTATACAGTTGGCATCATTATCAGCTACCTTTACGACTCTTCACTCTTTGGATTCTGGATTTTCATGTTTGTGCTTGAAGGTTTGTTTGTACGTTACAAATAACCCACACCGAATAAGCTATATGCCCTATTCACCGATGACACTTGGCCGATGCGCAACATTGAGTCAAGTGTCATCATTTTTTTTACGTCTGTCCGAATTTAAACGAGGCTATTAGACGAATATTTGGATGAAGCAGGCAGGCTACTTTCAAAAAAAGCCCACATCTAAGAAGATGAGGACTTTCTATCTTGATGATTTGGTTTGATCTTGTGTTTCTTATCATTGTTTCAAGAAGCATGACGATGTGATATCGATATGTCTTTTTGCTTTAACTCTAATAATAAGTCTATATATAGTAAAATGCTTGCACTAAAGTTATAGGACTACTGTTTGAAATTTTTTCTGTAACAACACAAGACATTACAAAGAATCCATCTGTTATCAGTGTATTCTCTACCGTTAGAGTTTGGAGTATTTTATAGTCTTTTGAATTTTCTGTGAATATTTTATAGTCTATTTTTTGAGGTTTGTATAATAATCTGA
>FR901810.1:0-6054 GCA_000437675.1 Prevotella sp. CAG:891 | reverse complement strand
TTGAAATCAATCTTTTGATATTTAGGATTATCATGTAGTATTTGAGAGGGTATATTGTCATGCAGCTCTTGCAAAGAATTTACAACAATATGTTTTGCCATAGCACCAGATATAGCAATTATGGAAGAAGTATCCATCGGTGTTATATATGGTGGAATTTGGTCATAAATCTCTATAGGTGTGTTGATTGAAATGTCATTTCCTTTATCACATGATGATAAGCACAAAAAACTTGTTGCCATTAGCAGGCAACAAACTTTTTCTATGATGTTATTTAGTAAATTCATTTTATTGGACAAGATTATAGGTTTCGCATATACATGCGCAGAACACGACGTTTGATAGTTTTACAGCATTGGTTCTGATGGAATATTCAAAATACTAATCCAAAACTATACAAAAAAAATGAACATAACAATTTGAAACATAGATAATATGTATGTTTTTTATAATTTATAACATTACACCTCTAAATTTAAAACAGATTAGCTCGAACAATTAATTCTTTCATAAAGATTAGCGACCGGCTTGTCGCTTCTCCAACGCCTTTTCCCCAATATTGTTCTAAATGTTTTTCGGAAAAAAGGAAGTAAAGTTATAGTAAGAACAACTACCTTAGCAAAGAACACTACCTTATTTTCTTTCCATGACAAATATAACACTTTTCGCGTAAGCAATCGACAGACTTCCGAAAAAAATGTATAAGGAAAAACATCCGTGAAGAAAAACGGACAAGCACGGCAAAGACTACAACATGGAGCCGATTCGTGAATTCTCCCCTCGACCAATGCCCAAACCTCACCCTCAGCCACTTATTTGCGCGCCAATAGCCCTTAAGTAGGTGTTCAAAATTATTTTATATTATTATTCTATCGAAGTATTTTTACTTTGAACCGGTGTTCTTGCACCGCATCTGCTCGCCCTGTCCTCAGTCACATAGCCCGCTATGCTCCTGAGTACAGAACAAGCAACTACGGCACAATCACACCATTCAAATGTAAAAATAATTATGAACACCTACTTAACTGTGATTTTTTGGAACATAGTTGGGCGCACATCGCCATTTATTTTGTACTTTTGCAGCATACTGCTCAAAAATCGAAATTGTGAGCAATTTTCAAGAAAGATTTTTTACGAAACTAATTAGCTAAAGATAAATGACAAAGCGTAAGATTCAATTTAGTCTTGTCTATCGCGACATGTTCCAGAGCAGCGGTAAATTCCAGCCGCGCAAGGACCAACTCGAACGTATAGCACCGGTTATTATCAAGATGGGCTGCTTTGCCCGCGTCGAAACCAACGGTGGTGCCTTTGAACAGGTGAACCTGCTCTACGGCGAAAACCCCAACCAGGCTGTGCGTGCCTTTACCAAGCCTTTCAATGAAGTGGGCATCAAGACGCACATGCTCGACCGCGGCCTCAACGCACTCCGTATGTTCCCCGTGCCCGCCGACGTGCGTAAGCTCATGTACAAGGTGAAGCACGCGCAGGGTGTCGACATCACGCGTATTTTCTGTGGTTTGAACGATGTGCGCAACATCATTCCCTCTATCCACTACGCCCTCGAAGCCGGCATGACGCCGCAGGCTACCCTCTGCATCACCAATTCGCCCATCCACACGGCCGAATATTACGCTAACATCGCCGACCAGCTCATCGAAGCCGGTGCACCCGAAATCTGCCTCAAGGACATGGCCGGTATCGGACAGCCCGCCATGCTCGGTAAGCTGACGAAGATGATCAAGGACAAGCACCCCGAAGTAATCATTGAATACCACGGTCACTCAGGCCCCGGCCTCTCGATGGCCACCATTCTCGAAGTGTGCCGCAACGGTGCCGACGTTATCGACACGGCTATCGAACCCCTGTCGTGGGGTAAGGTTCACCCCGACGTAATCAGCGTACAGAGCATGCTGAAACACGCCGGATTCGACGTGCCCGAAATCAACATGGAGGCTTACATGGAAGCCCGCAAGCTGACGCAGGAATTTATCGACGACTTCCTGGGCTACTTCATGAATCCTTCGAACAAGCTGATGAGCTCGCTCCTCCTCGGTTGCGGTCTGCCCGGCGGTATGATGGGCTCAATGATGGCCGACCTCACTGGTGTGATGGGTGCCATCAACAACAACCGCACGGCCAAGGGCGAAAAGGAACTCTCTGAAGACGAACTCCTTGTCAAGCTCTTCGACGAAGTGGCCTACGTATGGCCGCGTGTGGGTTATCCTCCTCTCGTTACGCCGTTCTCGCAGTATGTCAAGAACATTGCCCTCATGAACCTGCTCACCGAATCGATGGGCAAGCCTCGCTACTCAATGATGGACAACGCCATCTGGGGTATGATTTTGGGCAAGAGCGGACAACTTCCCGGCGAAGTGGCTCCCGAAATTGTGGAATTGGCCAAGGAAAAAGGCTTTGAATTCACCAATGCCGACCCGCAGAGCTACTACCCCGACGACCTCGCCCGCTTCGAAAAGGAAATGGAAGAAAACGGTTGGGAACGTGGCGAAGACGACGAAGAACTCTTTGAATTTGCCATGCACGAAACGCAGTATCGCGACTACAAGAGCGGTGCCGCCAAAAAGCGTTTCCTCGCCGACTTGCAGGCTGCCAAGGACAAGGCTGGTGCTGCTGGCATGAGCATTGAAGAGGCCACGGCGCTCAAGCATGCCAAGGCCGATGCCATCGTAGCTCCCGAAAGCGGTACGCTGCTTTGGGAAATCGGCGGCGACGGCGAATGCGTCAAGAGCATCGAACCCTTCATCGGCAAAACCTACAACGAGGGCGACTTCTTCTGCTACATCGAAAACACGCACGGACAGATTCTTGAAATTCCGGCTGCACTCGGTGGCAAACTCGTTGAAATCAACGCCAAGCAGGGTGCACACGTCAACAAGGGCGACGTGGTTGCCTACATCGAACGCGCTTAAAAAGCAGCAACCGTGTCCGCTTGTCATTTAATTTTGCCTAACAGGTAAAATAGCGGACACGCCATACACACCGACCCCCAAGCCGAAGTGGCTACACTGCTTCAGCTTGGGGTTTTTGTTTAAGTAGGTGTTACTAAAAACGAAATAGCTTTTACACAAACCCATTGATTCATCATGAGCAAAAAGAGCGAATACAAACAGCGTAATCTGGAATTTCTGAAACAAAAGGCTGCGGAACCGGGCGTACAGCAGTTGCCCAAAGGCATTCTCTACGAAGTGCTGGGCGAAGGCGATGCCAGCGGCAAAAATCCCACGCCGCGCAGCATTGTGTGCGTGCATTATTCGGGCAGTTTAATCAACGGCCGCGTGTTCGACGAAACCGACCGCACGCAGTGTCCTGCCGTGTTCCGCCTTTACGAAGTGATTGACGGTTGGCAAATAGCCCTGAGCCGTATGCGTCCGGGCGACCGCTGGCGCATCTACATTCCTTCCGACATGGCCTACGGCTCGCGCACCATCGACGGCATCCCCGGCAACTCCACCCTCATTTTCGACGTCGAGCTGCTGTCTATTGCCTAAATACTCACTGGCTTGATTTCAAACCAACGCCTTGAGCGAACCGAGAAGGGTTCAACGCTCTGCTTTTTCTGCAACTCTACGCACAACCATGCCCTGCAAAAGTTTTAAAATTGACTTTTGCAGGGCATTTTTATTTTCGGCATTACTCTTTTTTCTGCAAAATCGGGATTTCAAATGGGAATTTTAGGGCCTTCTGGATTGATTTTTGTTTATTTCATGTTTGATTTCATATCTTTTAATATTTATTATTTTCCGTTTACCCCCCCAATTGATTTTCTGTGTACCTTTGCAGCCGTCTCAAGAACTTTTAAGAATTTATTTTTCAACAACCTATAATAAATCACAATCTATCAATGAAAAAGATTCTATCTTTATTCACCTTACTCTTTGCCTTCTTCGGAATGGCTTGGGCACAGGACACAACCAAACCTTTCAAGGTTTCGGATGCTCCCACTGAAACAAGTTGGGCTGAAAACACTACTTGGTACTACATTAAATCAGTTAGAGGTACTGCCTGGCTTTCGACACAAGGCAACAAGTATGTTCACACAGATGGTACACTCCTCTGCCAAAACACCAATCAGCCCACCGATGACTATGGTTTGTGGTGCTTTGTAGGAAATGACACTGTTGGTTATACCATTTATAATAAAGGAAAAGGTAAAGACCAAAAATTGGGAATGACCAAAACAAACTCGAACGATGGTACTGCGAAGATGTATGGTGTCAATGAAAATCCCGAGAATATTATATTCCTTTTTGACTATGTAGCATCTACCTATAACAATGCAGCTTTTGATAAAGCACATGGTGGTTGCTTCAAGTTGCATGGCGATGGCAATTACTATTGGAACGTTCGTGGTGGTAATAAAGGTGATCACTTAGCTACTTGGAACGACGCAAGAGCTAAAGGAGACGAAGGTTCTGCCTTTACATTTGTTCAGGCAGAATCGGCAGAGGATGTTGCAGCTGCAAAAGCAGAACTGCAAAGTATGGTAAATACCGCCAAAGGATATCTGAACTATATTGGTGAAGGTGTAAACAAATATACGCAAGCACCCGAACACAAGCAACCATTGAACTCTTTGATTGGCGAAGCAGAAAAGCTACTGCAAGCTGAAGGTACTAAAAAAGGCGAATATCAAGCTGCCACTGCTGAAATCAAGGCTGTTGTGGATGGTTTGATTATTAATCAGCCCGTTGCCGGACACTTCTATGCTTTCAAAGGTAAGAAAAACGGTAAATACATTGATGGTAGCGATGTTAAGGATAAAGCACATAACCAATTCAATGCTATAACCTCTGATAAGGCAAATGGTGAATTTAAAGCTGGTCACGTATTTTATTTGACAGCTGACAAAAATCTATTGAACTATGCTGCTGGATACTATTTTGTAGAAACTCACTCAATCAAAGCAGGTACGGCTAACAAGTGGACATTCCACAAATCAAAAGGAGGAAAAGTAGGTTACTATACCTTACAAGCAGATTCTAAAGGTGTTGGTACATTCCTTTATGATAACTTCAGAGATCAAAAATATTTCTGCGACCGCAATAGCTCATACGAAGCAGACAACTGCGACTGGGCAATTGAAGAAGTAACCACCCTCCCCGTCACCGTATCAGCAGCCGGATGGGCAACCCTCTATGCTCCTGTAGCTTTGTCTATTCCTGAAGGTTTGACTGGTGTTTACACCGCTGCCGTTGACGGCAAGACGCTGAAGTTGACGGCTCTGAAAGGTACGATTCCGGCTAATACGCCCGTACTCATTGAAGCTAATGCCGCTACTTACAACTTTACGATTGATTACAACGCTACTGCTGAAGCTCAAACTAAGGGTCTGAAGGGTACGCTCGAAACCATCAACAAGCCCGCCGACAAAACCATCTACACGCTGCAAAAACCTGCCACTGCCAACAACAAAATCGGCTTCTACAAGTACGGTGGAGAAACCCTCCAAGGCTTCCGCGCTTACGGCGAGAACCTGCTCGGTACTACCTCAACTGCTGAAGGCTTGATTTTCGACAAGGGCGATGTAACGGCTATCGAAAACGTAGAAATCAACGATGGCAAGCAGACCGTGATTTACGACCTCAATGGTCGTCGCGTTGAAAAGATGCTCAAGGGTATCTACATCGTTAACGGCAAAAAAGTGATTAAGTAATTATTGACCTCGAACATTCAAAAACAAAAGAAAATCATGAAGAAGCACTATATGGCTCCCAAAGCCGAAATCGTACAACTCACGCTCGAAGGCATGGTCGCTGCGTCAAAAAGTATGCAGATTGACGATTCTTCATACGTAGGCAACCAACAGCTTTCAGGCAAGCAGGAAAGCATTTGGGACAACGACATTTGGAACGAAGATAAATAAATTGGATTAATTAAATGAGTACCGGAGAGTGGAAATTATTTTTCACTCTCCGGTTTTTTTTGTGAAACCATGAACACACAAACAGACCCACATCATGGCTCAGTAGCAAATACATGGGGATGCCTCGACAATGGATTCAGTATATTCTATCAAACAATTTGTAGCATACA
>FR901809.1:35074-39586 GCA_000437675.1 Prevotella sp. CAG:891 | reverse complement strand
GACGACTTCATTGATAAATTTTCAATATCTATATAATTCCGGTTATCGTAGTTTGTGAAACAATAAAAAGGCGAGTCCAACTTATGTGATATAAGAGTTGGGCTCGCCTTTCATCGTTGAGTGGATAGTGATATGGGTGCATCAACCATTTAAGATAGGAATTTTAAACCAGATGTGTATAAAAAAATGAGCGATAAAATACCATGAGGTACTTTATCGCTCATTAAATACGATTAGCCGCATGCGATGATTATCGCATCAGCTTGTTTATGCTTGCTTTTTCAGTGTGGCAATTGTTTCCTGAAGTGCAGCAATCTTCGTTTCAGCATCGCTCTGCTTTTTGCGTTCCAGTTCAACAACTGCAGCAGGTGCGTTGTTGACGAAACGTTCGTTCGAAAGTTTTTTCTGAACGCCAATGAGGAAGCCTTGCAGATGTTTTAATTCAGCTTCGGCTTTGTTCAACTCAGCCTCAACGTCGATCAAGCCACCCAGCAGTACGGCAAACTCAGAAGTTCCAACCATGAACGAAGAAGCACCTTCACCTTTCGATTCAACAACCTCAATACCGCTGATACCAGCCATCTTAATGGTGAGTGCATTGAAAGCAGCATAGGGGTTAGAACCAACAACCTGAAGGTCGAGTTCTTCGCGCGGAGAAATGTTTTTGGAATTTCTGATGGCGCGTACACCGGTTACTACATTCTTCATGCCTTCGATGTTGGCCAGCAGTTCCGCATCGGCAGCCTGGGGCTGTTCGATGGTTTGCGGACTTACCATAATGCTTTCGCCTTCTTTACGTTCGGTTAAGTGTTGCCAAAGTTCTTCGGTGATGAAGGGCATGAAGGGGTGGAGCAGATGGAGCAGGTGGTCGAAAGCGGCGAGCACAGCCTGGTAGGTAACTGCGTCGATGGGTTGGCCATAGGCAGGCTTAACCATTTCGAGGAACCAACTTGAGAACTCGTCCCAGAACAGGTGGTAAACTTCCATCAATGCTTCGCTCAAACGGTATTTTGTATAGAGGTCGGCAATTTCGGCTGCGCTTTGACGTAATTTGGCGTTGAACCATTCAACGGCTAAGCGGGCAGTTTCGGGCTGAGACAAATTGGTGTCGACGTTCCAGCCTTGTACAAGACGGAAGGCGTTCCATATTTTGTTGCAGAAGTTTCGACCTTGTTCGCAAAGGGCTTCGTCGAACAGAATGTCATTACCGGCAGGTGCAGCCAACATCATACCCATACGTACACCGTCGGCACCAAATCGGTCGATCAAATCGAGGGGGTCGGGTGAGTTGCCCAACGACTTCGACATCTTACGTCCTAATTTGTCGCGTACGATACCCGTGAAGTATACATTCTTGAAAGGCATCTTTCCGGTATATTCGTAACCGGCCATAATCATACGGGCAACCCAGAAGAAGATGATGTCCGGACCAGTAACCAAGTCGCTTGTCGGATAGTAATATTGGAATTCTTCGTTGTTGGGATCGTTGATGCCTTTGAACAAAGAAATAGGCCAGAGCCATGAAGAGAACCATGTGTCGAGGGCATCCTCATCCTGTCGGAGGTCTGTGGCCGTGAGTTCATTGTTGCCGCTCTTAGCACGGGCCAGTTCTACTGCTTCGTCAATGGTTTCAGCTACCACAAATCCACCCTGGGGCAGGTAGTAGGCAGGAATGCGATGACCCCACCAGAGCTGACGCGAAATACACCAGTCCTTGATGTTTTCCAGCCAGTGGCGATAAGTGTTTTTGTATTTGGTAGGATAGAACTTGATTTCGTCGTTCATGACGGGAGGCAAAGCCAAGTCGGCGAAGTGCTGCATCTTCAAGAACCACTGCATAGACAATTTGGGTTCGATGGGCACACCCGTACGTTCTGAACAACCAATCTTATTGTCGTAGTCTTCAATTTTTTCCATCAGACCGGCTTCCTGTAAGTCGATGGCAATTTGCTTGCGAACATCGAAGCGGTCCTGGCCAACATACATGCCGGCAGCTTCAGAAAGGGTGGCGTCGTCATTGAAAATGTCGATGGCTTCGAGGTTGTACTTCTCACCAAGCATATAGTCGTTGACATCGTGGGCGGGGGTTACTTTCAAACAGCCTGTACCAAACTGAATGTCGACATACTCATCTTCAATAACAGGAATTACGCGGCCAACCAAAGGTACAATAACCTTCTTCCCCTTGAGCCAATGGTTCTTGGGGTCGTTGGGGTTGATGCACATGGCAACGTCGCCCATGATGGTTTCGGGGCGGGTGGTGGCAACTACTGCGTAGCGTCCGCGTTCGTCAGTATGAATAACTTCGCCTTCTTCACCGGTAGCTCCGGTTCCGTCGTCTTCGCTGACGTAGTATTTCATGTAATAAAGTTTGGTGTGCTCTTCCTTATAAATAACTTCTTCGTCTGAAAGAGCCGTTTTGGCGCGAGGGTCCCAGTTAACCATGCGCACACCGCGATAAATCAAACCTTTGTTGTAAAGGTCAACGAATACTTTGATTACACTTTTCGAACGTTCGTCGTCCATGGTAAAGGCAGTGCGTTCCCAGTCGCACGAAGCTCCGACGCGACGTAACTGCTGAAGAATGATGCCACCATGTTCTTCTGTCCAATCCCATGCGTGCTTTAAAAATTCATCGCGCGTAAGGTCGGCTTTCTTGATGCCTTTTTCTGCCAAACGGTTTACGACTTTGGCTTCAGTTGCAATTGAAGCATGGTCGGTACCCGGAACCCAGCAGGCATTTTTGCCTTCCATGCGGGCGTGGCGAACCAAAATGTCTTGAATGGTTTCGTTAAGCATGTGTCCCATGTGCAACACACCTGTTACATTGGGCGGAGGTATAACTACCGTATAGGGTTTACGTCCATCGGGTTTTGACGAGAAAAGGTGATTGTCGGTCCAATATTGGTACCATTTTCCTTCAACCTCTTCGGGATTGTAAGTTTTAGCTAATTCCATTATAAATAGTAGGTGTTTTGAAATTCGTGTCAGAAATGGTAAGTTTGTGCTTACTGATTCGTTGCCGATGATGTTTGATCGGACGTTTGTTCTTAGTGAACACAAACTTATCAAGTTGCAAAGTTACGGTATGGCAGGTTAACAGCAAAAGAAATGTATAAAAAGATGACATATAAGTTAATGCCAAAGCATTTCTTTGCTGATAGTTTGCCATTTTCCACCTTCACGGCGCATCGTTACTTTGGCACTGTCCCAATAGCTGGGCCAACCACCATAAATACCTCCAAGGAAGATAACCTTAATCGGATGTAGTCCTTTAGTAAGTGCCAGTTGTCGGTTTTCGGCAGAATGGCGAGGAACGGCTTTATGTGAATTGTCTACTGCAAGTTTACCATCAATATATAATTGATTGTTGTTTGTAGAAAATTCATAGATGCCCGTTTCCGGTATATTTATATAACCTTCAACCATTGCTGCGTAATCCTTGACATTGCGAACGTTCGATGGAACAGAAGCGAGTGAACGCAATGACTCAATGTTGGCAACGACTGAATCGTTTATAGCTGGCGTTCCTTTAATATGAGTTGGCTGCTGGTAGTTTCCGTCCCATTTCTTTAGGAGTAATCCTGGCTTTGCATCCGTTTTGACAATATTCTTGCTGTACGACTTTTTATCCAGGTATAGGGTTCGCGTCGGCGAAAGAATACCTGACGGCAGAACCGTTGCAGCATTTATTGTGGTAGAACGGTTAACCACGATGGGAGCCGAATAGGTGGTAGAGTTCACCGTTGGCTGTGTGCCGTCTGTGGTATACACAATGCGCAATGGGCGTGTGGTTTTTAATTGTAGCGTATCAGTGTCGGTAAATGCCAGATAATTAAACGAGCCATTAGGTTGTTCCGGCTGCGGAATGTGGAAGTTTACGTTACGCAGTTGTAATCGGATCGAGGCATCGCCGTCAACTCGTCTGCAGAAATCGGTGAAGTCCTTTCGCTGAACAGCAGACCATCCCACTTCAGCTAAAGCCAAAGCGCGGGGATACAACCGAAATTCAAGATGACTGACAGAGGGCAGGTATTCGCTCCAGCAGTTGGCTTGAATGCCTAAGACCAAATCCTCGCGCCCGGCATCTTTGATAGCTTTGGGTACAGGGTCGTAGCTATATACTTTCTTAAGAGGAGAGTAACCACCGATTGCGCAATAGGGTTCATTGGCAGGATCGCCTTGGAATTGATCGAAGTAGAAGCCTTGGTTGGAGGGCGTCATGAGCACTTTGTGTCCGGCCTTGGCCGCTGTAATACCGCCGGTTTCGCCTCGCCATGACATGACGATAGCCGTAGTGTCGAGGTTGCCACCTTCAAGGATTTCATCCCATCCTATAATGGTTTTTCCTTTTTTATGCAGGTATTTCTCGATGCGTCCAATGACATAACTTTGCAACTGAGCTTCATGTTTATATCCCAGCTCTTTCATTCGAGCTTGGCATTTGTCGCAGTTTTCCCATTCCACTCGGGGACTTTCGTCACCGCCTATATGAAAATATTTGGAGGGAAA
>FR901809.1:31279-35047 GCA_000437675.1 Prevotella sp. CAG:891 | reverse complement strand
GGGAAAGAGGGGAGTCATTTCATCAATGACGTTTTGTAAGAAATTGAACATGAGTTCCTTACCTGGGCACATAACAACGTCCTCCACACCCCAAATAATGCGGGGAGTCGTGGGCTCTTCTTTACAAGATAATTCAGGGTAGGCTGCAATGGCTGCCAGTTCATGTCCGGGTATTTCAAGCTCAGGAATGATTTCAACATGCCGTTGACGGGCATATTCTACGACTTCTTTTATTTCCTTTTGTGTATAGTATCCTTCATGAACCGACTGGTCTCCTTCGATGCGTTTGCTTCCGATAGAGGTTAGTTTCGGGTATTTTTTGATTTCAATTCGCCAACCTTGATCATCAGTTAGATGCCAGTGCATTCTATTGATTTTATAGGATGAAAGCAAATCAATTTGCTTTTTAACAGCACTAACCGGAAGAAAATGACGGCAGGGATCAAGCATTACACCGCGATGCGAAAAGCGAGGTTTGTCTGTTATCTGAACGCTCGGGATTTGCCATGTTTCAATGTTTACTGATGGAGAAGAACTTTCAACCTTGGCAGGCATCAACTGCAAGAGTGTTTGCATGGCATAGAACAGACCTGTGCCAGTTGCTGATTTAGCCGTAATTTGTCGAGGCGTTACTTCCAGTGTATAGGATTCATCACCTTGTAATGATGGGTCAATTACAAAAGTAATGGTATTTTCTGCAAATGCCTTGCCAGATTTGAGCTTGAGTCCGGTCGCATTTTTGATTTTAGATTTGAAAAAATCTGTGGTTTCTTTAGCTTCTTTGCCTTTGGCTGCAACTTGAGTAGTTAAGGGGTTGAATTGAAATGCACCTTCCGTGATTTTTGTTTCAAGAGGGGTCGGTATGATGTTCAGACCTGATGATGCAGTTTGTGCAGTTAAGCTAAGCGTACCGCATAGCATACATGCGGTTAAAATGTTCTTTTTCATGATGTTAGATTACGTTTGGTAAACTAGGATTGTAAAAGCAATCGAAAGAGTGATGACTCAAAATCCTACTTAATACATGAAACATACTGATGATAATGTATGTCTGCTTTATGCAAAGAATTCAGACAATATGAATTTATAATCCTAATTTAGGCTTTACTTTTTTATATCAATGAGGTATGTAACTTTTGCAATGATGGTGCCGTTATTTGAGCGCCCAAAAGTATCCTTTTTTGAGTTGTTGAATATATCGGAGAGTCCGTAGTAGTATCTGCCTTCAACTAAAAAGTGCCCAATCTTTGTAGAGAGTTCCAGACCTAAACCACCCGTGATGCCATAATCGAACTTGCGTTCAATGGCCTTACCATATTGATCGATAAGTCCGTTGGGACGATTGGGTACACCTTCGTTGTTCAGTGTGAAATCGCTTTGAGTGGTTTTCTCACCAATGCAATAACCTATTTGTGGGCCCGCGATGAAGTATCCCATAAGTCCTCTATTTTCCTTACCCCATCCCAAACGAGCCAACACAGGTAATTGCAGATAGTGTTGATCACGTCGGTACCTATCAGGCAGAGGTTTAGAGTTTACATCTAAGATATTTTCGTTCCAACCCAAAGTGGTGTAATTTAACTCCAGTTGCAAGGCGCAATATGTTTTGAAATACTTTTCGCTTGTAAAGCGTGCAACAACACCAATGGTTGGACCTATATGCAAGTTTTGTTTGATGGTGGGGTCAAAACCTATGGTGTTCATCGCAACACCACCGGTTACACCTATAGCTATGTTGTTTCTGGGTTCTCCAATTTGTGCATTAGCGTGTGGAGCACTCAAAGTTGCCAATAATATAACAAATACTCGGCTGATATTTTGCAGAAACTTGTAGTTCATTTTTATCTGCTTAGTTCATAGAGGTTTTTACAATGCTCAAGTCTTTCTTGAAATGTACGAGCCACATGCTGCGACTGATGTATCCACCTTTGTTGTTTACCTGGAGAAAGCGCAAATCTGTTTGTAACTTCGGTGTAGCAGCAATGGTTCCGGGCATAGGCTTTTGCGTGTTGAAATCATGTCCAAACGTAGCAAGTCCACCCAAAAATGCCAAGCTGAAATCGTAGCCAAGCGGAGCCATACGTGGTTGGCTGTTCAGCAAACTGGTTTTGAACCATTGTTTGTACGATTGATCAAATGCTGTGGCTGCAGAAGTATGCGGATAATAGTAGCTCGAAGTGAGTATGTATGTATCAGCTGCATGGAGTTGCATTTTTAGGTCGTTTTCTGTGTAAGGAATCCACTGGTCGTAGCCTAAAAGTGAAAGTTTCGCTTGCGGTAACGAACTATTTAAAGTTTGGATTTTAGGTAGCAGCGATTTGAGCGTTTCTGCCGAAGCATCGTCGGGGATAAGCATAAACGGCTCATGGGTATGACCTGCCATCAGTGATTTCAGCGTTTCAGTACTGCTTGAGATTGCTGTTGTAATTACATTGAAATTCAATGATTTCAGTTTCCGCTGAAGTTCATTGCAGAACACTCTTTTGTTACCGTTATTAGACTGTAAAATAATTACGTTCGTTTGTGGTGTAAATGATTTTGTGAATAAATCAATAGCTAAAGCCGTTTCGTAGGCAACCGGAGTGTTGATAACATATACATGCGGATTGTTATTTACTTGGTTCACCTTTGAAGAGAAAGGAATGGCCACCTTGCAGTTTCCATTTGCAGCTGTTGTTACCTCGTCAAAATGTGAAGGATAAAGTGGACCAACAATGACATCAGGCTTTTGTCTGAGAATGTCGTTCATCAGCAAGGCAACCCCTGCGTTGGGAGCAGGCTCATTGTAAACTGTGATGTTTACATTGGTTTGTTTCTCTTTTAAAGCTTCAATGCCAAGAAGCATACCTCGGTAAAACTCAACACTACGCTCATTTTCAACGTTGCTTCCGATAAACGGTAACATTACAGCTACTTTAATCGAACTTAGACCTTTATATTGTGGCTGTGACGAGGACGTCTTATTTGTGCTCGCAGTCGATGCCACAGGAATGCGTATAATCATTCCTTTTTTCAATTTGTAGCTATTTTCTTTGAGGATAGGATTGGCATTTATCAGTTCTTCAACCGTGATGCCGTTGTTTTTAGCTAAACGATAAAGAGTGTCTTTTCGTTTTACCTTATATTCCTTAAAAGTATAGGGCTGTTGGGGGTTGGATGTATTGGGAACTGTACTGCGATTTGATTGCAGCATAGGAACTGCTACATTGAGACTTTTTCCAACTTCTATGTGCTCAGGTTTAACCTGCGGGTTCAAGCGCTGCAGCTCAGTTGTTGTCAGATTGTACTTTCGTGCAATGCTGTAAAAAGTTTCACCTGCTTTTATGGTATGAGTAGCTTCAGCCAACGCATTTGCGTTCACTGAACTCTGTACTTGTGCCGATGCTTCAAGGTTAGTTGAGCAAAATAAGCCCATTGAAAAGACAAGGATGTTGATATATTTCACGTTGCAGTTTTTTGATGTAAAGCAATCCGGCAGTATGGTGAATGAACCATATCCGACAGAATGTGCATGTTGTTTAAATGGCCTTTTATAAAAAAAGTAAGGCAATCAGTATGCTCTTATGCTGCAAAAATACATAAAAGATAGCATTTTATCCTTGACTTCGAAAAGAAAATAGTATTTTTGAAGTTCAAAGAGTGTATAATACTGAGTAGATGGTCTGAATTGTTTTTCAAGAAGAAAAATTCTTACACCTATCTTACTTCGTTGTGGATGAATACTTGAAAAAGCGTAGCAGTGGTTCTTCGGAATGGGGGAAAAAGTGG
>FR901809.1:0-31200 GCA_000437675.1 Prevotella sp. CAG:891 | reverse complement strand
TACAGACTGTTTACAGACAATCATAGGCAGATGCTTCATTTATATAAGGTTAGCGATGCCGATGAAATCAGTTTTTATATTTATAGCTAAATTTCGATGTAACGCATGAATTATACTTCACTTTTAACTGGATTGTTTGCCCTGACAACGGTTATGCCAGCGATGGCACAAAAACGGAAAAATGCGGCTAAAAATGAACCCGTTTTATCTGTTGAACAACTGATTCAACAATATCGTTTTGACGAGGCAACGCAATTATTGCAACGAGAAATTAAGGCTGCACAAAAAGCAGGCCGCGATACGGAACGCTTGGATGCCGATATGCGACGTGTCAATATGGGTTCTGATATGTTGCGAGGAACAGAAAAAATCACATTTGTCGATAGTTTTCAAGTTTCGCGTAAGCAGGTGTTGAATACCATTCGTTTGTCTGCCGAAGCTGGAAAGTGGGTTTCTACATCATCTTTGGGCGACGCTTTCAAATCGCGGCCCAAAGTGCTGGGAAAACTAGCCTTTGTCAATGAACTTAACGACCGCATTTTCTTTGCTGTGTCAGATTCTGCTCATGGTGCAAAAACCATTTGTTCGGCGTATCATTCTGGCAATAAGTGGGGTACTTCTACAAAGTTGAATGGCCTTAACGATCATGCAGAAGACCAAGATTTTCCTTTTGTAATGCCTGATGGTGTTACCTTGTATTTTGCTTCTCAAGGTGATGAAAGTTTAGGTGGTTATGACCTTTTTGTTACTCGATACGATACAGAAAGCAAGGAATACTTGAAGCCGGAAAACTTGGGTATGCCTTTCAATTCGCCAGCAAATGACTATATGCTTGCTATTGACGAATCGGCGAAGTTAGGCTGGCTGGTTTCAGACCGCTTTCAGTCTTCTGCCGATAGCGTGTGTGTTTATGTGTTCGTTCCGAGTGAAAGCCGTGAAATTTATGAAGTAACAGAGGATACACACTCACAACTGATACGTTTGGCTCGTCTAGAGTCTATCGCAGAAACACAAACAGATAAATCTGTTGTGATTGCTGCCAAACAACGCATGGCTGATTTAATGGAGAAACGCGAAGAAAAGACTGCCCCAAAACGCTATGTGATAAATGACCGCACCGTATACACCAGTTTAAAGCAGTTCCGAAGCGATGCTGCAAGAAGAATTGCCAAACAAGCTGATGAAGCAAAAAAGCAGATAGATGATCTGAAAGCAAAGCGCGATGATTTGCAACGATTGGCTGCTCAGGGAAATAGAACTTCTGATGTTCTGTCGAAACTCAAGCAAATCAATCAAGTGCTTCCTCAGTTAATAAAGCAGTACGAGAGTCTGTGTAAAAACATGCGCCAAGCAGAAGTTAAGTAAAATACATTTCTTCATATTGCGCATCTCTCGCTGTTTCCTATTATTCTGATACAACAGATATTTTTCCTAATGTTATTATGTGTGGCGACTTACTCATCTGAGAAGTCTTTTGGGTGAGTTGCCTCTACTTTAAATCTTTACAATCATGACTAATCAAAAACCTATTGCCCCATCTGAGCTGATTATCAATCCTGATGGTAGTATATTCCATTTGCATGTACGTCCGGAACAGTTGGCTGATAAAGTAATTTTGGTGGGCGATCCCGGGCGCGTGCCTGTTGTTGCAGCTCATTTCGAAACCAAAGAATGCGACATTGAAAGTCGTGAGTTTCGTACGATTACCGGAACCTTCCAAGGTAAACGCATTACGGTTGTTTCCACGGGTATCGGATGTGACAACATCGATATTGTGGTTAATGAATTGGATGCACTTGCAAACATTGATTTTGAAACACGTTGTGTGCGTCCTGTGTTGCGTCAACTCGAGTTGGTTCGCATTGGTACTTGCGGCGGATTACAGCCCTTTACTCCTGAGGGTACATTTATTGCAAGTAAACGCAGTATAGGCTTTGATGGCCTGCTCAATTTTTATGCAGGACGCAACGAGGTATGTAATCTCGATTTTGAACAAAAGTTCCTGAATCACATGCAGTGGACAGGTTCACAATGTATTGCTCATCCTTATGTTGTGAGTGCAGATGAAGAGTTACTGGAGCGTATAGCCCAAACAGATATGGTACGTGGTGTGACCATAGCTTGTGGCGGATTCTTTGGTCCTCAAGGCCGACAATTACGTTTACCTTTGGCCGATCCACACGCAAATGCTAAGATTGAAAGCTTTACCTATGGCGAGGAACGCATTACTAATTTCGAGATGGAGAGTAGTGCATTGGCTGGTCTGTCCCTTTTGATGGGACATAAAGCTTTGACTTGTTGTATGGTTATTGCTAACCGTGTGGCGGGTCGTGCCAATCCTAATTATAAGAATAGTATAGACAACTTAATCAAGCTCGTGCTTGAACGAATTTAAGTTGTGCTTATATCTCTTCTTTTAAGCAATTGAAGTAGATTTACACTGTAGTAGATTTATACTGTAATGTTTACACAAGGCTTTACCACCTTTAAAAGGTGTGTAAGGCCTTTTCTTGGCTCAGTCGCAAAAGTGTGTGTTAGAAGTCAACAACGCATACCGGATTTCAGACAGGCCTACCTGCCTTACTTTCTGTTGTAACATCGTGTCAAAGAACGCTGAATGAATCACAATAAGGAATACTGTTTTTTTCATCCTTCAAGGCTAATGTGCAGCTTATCAATGCTTTAGTGTTGCCTTTATTGCGAATGCAATGTCAGTGCCAACCGAATGCAGAACTTGAAAACTTGTTTTCGGAAGTTATGCTGAGGTGCAGCCTGACTTCGCTGTAGGCAAAGATACAACATGCACAACCCGAAATCCAAATTTTTGGGTCTCCTAATATCGCATCTCGAAAGTTTTCCAGACCTCCGAATGTGCATTCAGCCCTTTATCTATGGGCATTTCGGTGCATTTTTTATACGCGAAAAAAATGAAATCGGGATATAACATTTTATCTCTTGATGATTCTCAAAACGTACGAAGCAGCAACGTTTTACTTCACTTAAATGCCAAAGCCCCCGCACCTTTTTGCTACTAATCCCTTTTCTTTTATCAGACAACATAGGCAGTACATTTGACGTATTTCATTCCTGGGATAAATCAATGATTAACTTAGGAGTTGTAAAAAATGTATGTAAGAATGTTGCATCTGTATATAAAAAAAATGATGGCGAAACATTTCACAACGTTTCGCCAATTTTGTTTTTAATAGGTATTAGTCCTTAAGGTAAAAAGATTGTTTTTAGGATAACGCTGCAAATGTAGAACGATATTTTCATATAACCAAATTTATACACGAGAATTTGCATTAAAAATCCAATATTTTTTTAGA
This sequence comes from Prevotella sp. CAG:891, assembly GCA_000437675.1. Taxonomy (GTDB): domain Bacteria; phylum Bacteroidota; class Bacteroidia; order Bacteroidales; family Bacteroidaceae; genus Alloprevotella. The sequence continues at coordinate 27,871 of FR901809.1, read as the reverse complement.
ACTCTTTATTTCTTTAAATTGTAATTATGTTGCACAAAAAAAGCTAAGTGTTGAAAATCAGAAATAACAATTATGTTGCATAATCTGAATTTTCACACTTAGCTTCTTTATCAGAATTCAATGTTGATGCGAGCGTTAAGCTGTCTGCCCGTTAAGTAGTTAGGCACTGCATACTGATTGTCGTTGATGTCTGTTACCCAGTAGTAAGAGTTTACATTGTCTATGCCTAAAATATTGAAGCAGTCAATACCTAACCAAATGTTCTTGAAAGCTTTTGCAAATCCCCGTTGTATGTGTTTGTCTTCATTGTTGAGCAGACGATAACTCATGCCGATGTCAACACGTTTGTAGGCTGGTGCACGTAATGTTTGCTTCGAGCGTTCAGATCTGGGTGGTCCAAAAGGTAAGCCATCAGCAAAGGCAGCTTTCAATGTCAAGCGCCAGCGGGTTGTTCCCGGAAAATAGTCCGTGAAGAATAGCGATACATTGTATAGCTGATCCGTAGGTCGGGGAATCCATGTACCATCAATCTTTTCCTTGGTTCTCATAAGCGAGAAAGTTAGCCATGAATCTGTACCCGGAACAAATTCGCCATAGAGTTTAAAGTCGATGCCTGCAGCATAGCCTTTGGCGGCATTCTTACCATAGTATATCACTCTGACGTTGTCAACCGTATAAGGTATAAGGTTGGACAAAAGTTTGTAGTAAACTTCCGTCGTGAACTTAAATGGTCTGTTTGCCAATCTGAATGTGTAGTCAGCTCCAGCAACAAAGTGTATCGAACGCTGTGATTTGATATTCTTGTTGAGTGAAACCTTGGCCATACCATTATGCAGTGTGGTATCTTTTAACTCTTTGTAGAAAGGTGCCTGATAATAGAAACCAGTAGCAAATCTGAAAGTCCAATGATCAGAGAATGAAGGAAGTAGACCTACAGAAATGCGCGGAGAGAAAAGTGTCTCTTTATTCCAGTTCCAATAGCTGAATCTCAAACCATAGGTAATGTTGAATAATCCGGCATTTCCTTTGATGCGCCAAGCGTCTTGAGCGTAGAGATTGAAACGCGATGAGTTTACATCAGCTTTGGACCGAAGGCTGTAAATGAGCTTAAGAATCTGCTGATCGTGGGGGAGTGAGTATCCCATAGAATCGCGCATTTCCCATTCTCTTGAATTTTCATGTATGGTTTCTTTGGTCCAGTTAAACCCAGCCTGCAGCGTATGACCGGTGAGTTTCGTACGGAATCTGAGTCCCAAATTCATAACCCTTGCCCGCAGTCTGTTGCGAGCATGTTCCATGTATGTGCCTACTCCCAGTTGTTCTTGCGAAGTAGCTTCATTCAGCCAATATTCACCTTGAATGTCATAGGTCTCCTGCTCTCGAGTTGCAAAGGATGAAAATTGCAGAGCAAGGAATGTTTCCGGATTAAAATGGCGTGTAAGCGTTGCTGCGCCAAATAGCGTGCGAAAGTTATCCTTTTCTTTTCCATCGAAGTAAACTTTAAAGCTTTTGGCATCACTGATAGTACCGAATTTGGTTTCTCGGTCTTCGGGCTTGAAGTTGTAATGGTTGTCTGAAATATTACCGAGTAATTCAAACGACCATCTGCGATTAGGTCGCCATGACAGGAAAGCCTGATAGTCCAGGAAGTTCGGTTGGTATTCTCCGTTTGTATCGGTTGAACCTAACAAGTATTTGGTTGTTTTATAACGCACAGACGTCATTAGGCTGACTTTCTTGTTACCCCAACCTATATAAGTACCGGCACCCAAGGCCGAGGCTTGTGCAGTAGCTTCAAACTGTTCGGGATGCTTATACGTGATGTCCAACACCGATGACATTTTATCGCCATATCGCGCTTCAAAACCACCTGAAGAAAAGCCTATACTCTCAACCATGTCTGAGTTGATAATGGACAGACCTTCTTGTTGTCCGGAGCGAACAAGCATAGGGCGGTATACTTCGATGCCATTCAAGTAAACGCAATTCTCATCGAACGAACCACCTCGCACATTGTATTGTGAAGATAATTCATTGTGTGTCGAAACACCAGCTTGAGTAGCAATAATTTCCTCCACGCCATTTCCTGTAGTCGATGGCGAAAGTTTCATGTCGGGTTTTGAAATGCGTTGTACGGTTCCTGTTTGAACACCTTGCCCCACGACCTCTGCAGTTCCTAAAGTGCCTTTTTCATAAAAAGGGAGCATAATGTCTATGCGTATAGAATCAGCTGGTGAACGTAGGAGTCGTTTGCGTGTTTCGTATCCAATCATGGAGTATACAACGCGTACAGAGTCTGCCGAGTTACACCAAAGCGAATACTCACCTTTAAGGTTGGTAAAAGTGAGGGCACTTTGCCCTGTAACCCTAACCGTAGCGAGTTCAACCGGCGAGCCTTTCTCGTCTTTCACAATGCCGAAAATACGTGTACGGCTTTGTGCCCATGTTGTGGAGATGCTCAATGGCATCAGTGTAGCGAGAACTATATAGCGGATTATAAATTTTATCTTTGCCATAAAACTAAAAACGTAGGCTTCGGAATAATATTGTATAAAAGACTATAGGTTTTAATAAATCGAAGAACATTATTAAATGCGCAACGGCGCAATCTTCAGAATCGAAGATTGCGCCGTTGTGTGGGCAAAGATGGATTCGAACCACCGAAGGCGAAAGCCAGCAGATTTACAGTCTGCCCCATTTGTCCACTCTGGTATTTGCCCTTATTTCTTATTTGCATTGCAAAGATAGGAATTATTTTTGTAACTTCCAAGCATAATCCACCATTTTTATTGCAGTAAGTGCAAATTCTTTTCCTTTATTGCCTAAACGGCCTCCTGAACGCTCTTCAGCTTGCTCAAAAGTGTTTACAGTGAGCAATCCGAAGATTACTGGAATGTCACCTTTTGCATTCAATTCTGTGATGCCTTGTGTTACTCCCTGGCAGATGTAGTCGAAGTGAGGCGTATCGCCACGAATCACACATCCCAGAATGATAATTCCGTTAACATGGCCGAATTTGGCTAATTGTGCAGCAGCGTAAACCAATTCAAAGCTTCCGGGTACGCGCTTTACGGTTATATTCGATTCAACCACACCATTGCTTTTCAGCTCTTCAATAGCACCATCAAGCAATTTGTCTGTAATGTTGTTGTTCCATTCGGTAACAATGATGCCGAATCGCATTTCGCTCGCATCAGGAATAGGCAAAGTTTGGTCTTCTGTATAAGAATAGTTTGAAGATGACATGGATTGATTTTTTTGATTTTAATGTTAAGCTTGTTGTATAGAGGCATTAAGCCTGATAGGGAAGTGTGTCATAATAGCAGCTGGTGTAATTCATATATATAATACAGAGCATCTGCTTATAACCTATAAATGTGTAAATGCACTGAACGAACCCTTGTTGGTGTGAAGTTTTGTGCATTTACACATTTAATATAGATGTATATGTATTGCTAAAGCATTACTTGCTCAAGCGTTCGATGTATTTGTCGATAACGGCATCAAGCAAAACACCATTCTGTTCTTGTTGAGCACACATAGGTGCAGTGGGGTATTGCTTTTTGATGTTTTGGTAAACTTCCAAAGCTTCATTGTTCTTCTTTTGGTTTTCAAGAATCAAGCCAGCCTGGAACAAGTATTCAGCACAGAGTGCAGGAACAGAAGTTGCTTCTGCAGCTTTCTTGAAGATTGAAACAGCCTTGTCAAATTGCTTGTCGGTTGCGTAGCAGTTTCCAAGTGCGTAAAGAGCCTGAGCTGAAACCGTAGCGTCGTCCTGTGCGCTGAAGTCTTCAAGGTATTTGATAGCTTCTTTGGTTTTGCCCAAGTTGAAGTTGCAGATACCAGCTTCATATTTGGCAATATTTCCTGCATCCGTTGAGCTGTACTTGTCAGCGATGGCAATCAGTCCGAGGGTTTTACCTTCACCTTTCAAAGCATGCTCAAAGTCTTGCGTCATTACATACTTCTGCATTACAACACCCAGAAGTTCTTGAGCTTTTTCTTCGCGAGGTTTGGCATAGCCATAAATATAGGCCAATGTTCCGCCTACACCGATCACTGCAGCTACAAGCGCCGTAATGATTTGCTTTTTGTACTTAATCACGAATGCTTCAGACTTCGCCAAAGTTTCGTTAACATCAAGAGATTGTTCTTTTTTTTGAGTGCTCATAATATGTTTGTTTCTTTTAGTATCGAAAAAATGCTCCGCAAATTTACAATTTTATTGTTAAGTGATAAAGTAAACCCTACTTTTTTTTGTATATCTCAGATATTTAGGCATTTAGAGTTGTTGGGATGGCGTGTAAAATGTAATTTTGCTCAAATAGTTGCAATATTTTAATGTGCAATTTCCTGCGGTCTTGCTTCTTGCAGGTTTTGAGTAGAAATTGCTTAGGTCAACTGTCTTTCATTTGTATTATTTCAAACAATCTCTTCAGCATAATGATACTGAAATGTCTCTCCATCACTAATTATCGAAATTTGCCGCTTTCTGTTTTAGACTTTTCTCCCAATGTCAACTGTTTTGTGGGGGCAAATGGTATGGGTAAGTCGAACGTGCTTGATGCTATTTATTACTTGTCTTTTTGTCGAGGTTTTGCAACAGCTCAGGATGCTTTGAACATAAACCATCAATCAGACTTCTTTATATTAGAGGCTGATTATGAAACGGAATCGAATTCGCAGCACCATGTATGTTGTGCTTTGAAAAGAGGGGCTCGTAAGCGTTTGAAAATTGATGGTAAGGACGTGAAGCGCATATCCGAACATGTCGGCAAGATTCCCTTGGTCATGATAGCTCCGGCTGATTCAGCGCTTATTACGGGAGGAAGCGAAGAGCGGAGACATTTTATGGACATGGTTATCATGCAATATAATGCCGTGTATTTAGATTCGCTCATTCGCTACGAGCGTGCATTGAAACAGCGAAACACCTTGTTAAAGCAAGAAGCCGAACCGGACGAAGCTGTGATGGATGTGATTGAAGCGATGATGTCGGAAACTGGTGAAGTTATTTATAATGAACGCAAGCGTTTTGTTGAAGAATTTCAGCCTATATTCCTTGATTTATACAGACGTTTGTCCGGCAATGTAACTGAAGAGGTGGCCATGTCATACGTAAGTCATGGCGAAAGAGGCGATTTGCAGTCACAACTCCGTGACTGGCGACAGCGTGAACGCATTGTTGGTTATTCATTGCATGGAGTTCATAAGGACGAATTGGATTTAACCCTCAACGGTTTTGCTGTAAAAAGAGAAGCCTCGCAGGGACAGCAAAAAACTTACTTTATAGCCATGAAGTTGGCTCAATACGTTTTTTTGAAAAACAAAGGAGAGAAAATGGTTCCTTTGCTTTTGCTGGATGATATATTTGACAAACTTGATTCGAACAGGGTAGAGCAAATCATAAATTATGTATCGGGCAATGAGTTCGGACAGATATTTATTACTGATACCCGACGTGAACATTTAGATCAAGTGCTTGCTGCAACGCAGCGCGATTACAAACTCTTTGTTGTCGAAAATGGTGAGGTGAAGTAGTATATGCTTCATGCATCATTTGTTTCCGATTGAGTTTGCAAATTCAATTTATCCCCGAATAGCTGAGCCTATCGCTTGCTATTCGGGGATATTTTTTTTCAATACCGATTTTGTTAAAGTCGCAAGTAAAACATAGAAGAGATAAATTTCCAAATCAAATCTGCGTCAGAAAAGTTTAGACGACTTCATAGTTTACTTCATTCAGACAAAGCAAATGTCAGTAATGATGTTGCTGCCCACGTGCTGGTTGAGTTGCTTAACTAAATCAGAACGTTTCATAAGCAGTTCTGAGCGCATCGTGGCAGAGCGCAGACTCACATAAAGAACTTGGTTGTAAATTTTTAATTCTTTGGTGTAACGCTCAACGGCTTTTCCTGCAACATCGCCCCAGGACTGAATGAGCCGATATTCGTAAAGTGGCGTTTCCAGCTGTGATTGTCTTAAAAAGCGTAATAGAACTTTGTCTATACTTTCTTCTTTCCGACGTTCCATATATACTAAAGTACTTCAGAACCTGTTTGTCGTTTGTAATTGCGTCTGCAGTTACAACAGTTATTCAGGTTCGTTTAATTCAATATCTGTAATATTACCCGTTGTGGGTGATAAGTATACCCTAGTAGAAAATTGTTTGTTGAAAAGGTTGCCGCCTAAATGTTCAATGCGTCCGAACTGCGCCATGAGCACAGAAGCACTCAAGTATTTCTTTTCGTCAGAGAAAATGTTCACTTTTACGCTACTGGGAATAATGTAGCGCAAATCCTGTTCCTCTTTCTTCTTGTTATCGGTCGATGCCGTAACGGCTGGCAGTGTCTGTAAATCCTTGATGCTTACGTATACGGGGGTTCCGGCAGGATCGTCGGCATCAACAACACCTAAATACTTGGAGAAGTTGAATAAAGGCAGTTTTTCAACATCCTGAGTCGGGGTTATATCGAAAGCAAGGATGTGCGTTTCCTTAACATCCGTTCCTCGGAAAAGTTGCAGCAAACCTTCTTCCTGTTGGTCAAGATTGGCCAGCATTAAGCGCAACTGTTCGCCATCCTTAGGCATAAAGTCGGCCTGTCCTTTGGTAAGCAGTGCTCTATTCTCGCGAATATCGTAAATCTCGTTGGCTGTAAGTTCAGCCATTTTCGATGTACTTCCGGCAGACAGAATCTCTTCCGTTTTAAAGTCAGCACCGTTTAATGTTTTCTTGTCGCTCTTAATAACCTTGGTTGTAGGCAAGGTAGGGTCGCTTTCTTTAGCTTTTGCATTGACAGCTGTGAGTCTGCCGTCGGGGGTAAGTTCAACCAACGGAGCTGAAGTTTTGCTCTTCAACTTAATGGTAAATGCTTTGTCTTTGTCTGCAACGCCGTAAGGTACGATTTCAATTTTTTCGATTTTCCATTCATCATAGGGGGTCTGCGTCACGTTTTTAAGACGCAAGTAGCGTTCGGCGTAATCGCAGAATTCACCCGGCGTGTGATGAGTTTTTTGAGCAGTAACCACTACGCGGAGTTGCGTTTTAGGCAGAAAGTAAGTTATGCCGGCCTCTGATATACCTGGCTGGTATTTATGGATTTCGGTTTGGGCCATAGCAGAAACTCCCAACAGAGATGCAGCAGCCCATAACGTGAATCGGCTTATTATTTTGTGCATAGGTTGAAACTTCATTAGGTGTTGTAAAATATTTGTGCTTTTAAGCCCAACGCTGTTTTTGGCCAATGGCAAAAGTTCCTGTCAGAACCTCAATGCAGGTTTCAGATTGAAGTTTCTGAATAGCTTTGGGTAAAAAGCGAATGATGTCGGAGGCGGTCAATGAATATTCCGTCAGGCTTTCAGCCGCCAAATCGCCGGCCATACCATGCAGATATACGCCTAAACGGCAAGCCTTTTCGATAGAATAATTCTGAGCTAATAATGAGAGAATGATGCCAGACAGCACATCGCCGCTACCGGCTGTTCCCATGCCCGAATTTCCCGTAGAGTTAAAGTAAACTTTGCCTTTCGGTGTGCATATTGCCGTGTAGTGTCCTTTAAGAATGATGTAGAACTTATGACGGCGAGCCATATTCATGGCTTCAAGCAAAGTGCTGTATGAATCTGGGTTGCAAATTCCTAGTCTTTGCATTTCGCCGACATGCGGAGTAAAGATGGTGTTGGCCGGAACTTGTGAAATCCATCCTTTGTGGTCGCCCAATATGTTTATTCCGTCAGCATCAATAAGTAAAGGCGAAGAAGTGTGACTTACCTGCTCAATAAAGGCTAATGCCGTGCGCTTGTCTGTTCCAATGCCCGGACCAATAGCTACAGCCTGAAAATCGTGACTTCTGACCGGAGTTGTGAACACAGCATCGTCATTGTCGTGGTATAAAACAGCTTCAGGTACAGCTATTTGCAGAATGTTGTTGTTAAGTTTCGGAGTATGCACAGTTATTTTGCCAACTCCCATTCGCAGGCAGGCTTTTGCCGCTAAAATAGCTGCTCCGCCCATACCATATTTTCCAGCAATCAGCAGCGCATTGCCAAATGTGCCTTTGTGTCCGAACGAAGGACGTTCCTTCAGCATAGCCTTAACATCTGCACGTTCGGTTATGCTGTAACAGATGTCCAGTTCATTCACTTTTTCCGGCTCGTAATTCAAGTCGGCTATATATAATTTTCCGACGAAGCGTTGTGTATCTGTAAGGAGCAGAGCCAGTTTGGGAAGGCCGATTGTGATAGTGACACTGGCCCGAACGATAGCCGAGGGCGAATTCAGTGTATTGTCCTCACACATCAAACCTGAAGGCATATCAATGCTGAGCACTTCAGTTTGTGCGGCATTGATCAGTTTAACCAAGGCCGCAAAACCTCCACCCAACGGTTTGCTGAGCCCGGTGCCAAACAGTGCGTCGATAATGAGTGTATGCTTCTCGAGTTTGGGGGCTTCGAACTGTTGGGTCACTTCGGTGAACTTAACTCCGGGACATTCTTCTTGCAGCCGGATGGCGTTGGCCTGACAATCTTCGCTTAATGTGTTGTTTGTATTGAAAAGAAAAACCTCAATGTTTTGATAACCTTTGTGGCTCATCATGCGGGCCACAGCCAACCCATCCCCACCGTTATTGCCAGGTCCGGCAAAAATAGTAGTGGGGCGTGTTTTGTTATCGTAATGGGTAAAGATGAAATTGGCCACTTCGCGAGCGGCAATTTCCATCAGTTCCAATGAAGATATTTCGTTTTTTTGGATGGTGTAAGCATCCAACTCTCTCATTTGATGAGCATTGGGTAGCTTCATTGCTAAATAATTTCTTTGTTTGTGCGCGATGTGTAGATGAGCGTAGTGACATTAGAAAGGCCACCACGATTTTTTCGTAGGCTTGCATTCTTCATGCGACTGGCTTTTCAGATAATTTTCAAGGGTCATTTTTCTTGAAATCAGCTGGTAGATTGTTCCCCAGTCGGGAAGTCCGCCTACATTTCTGTCGTCAATGAAAATGTGAGCTTTAGGTTTACGGCTAAAGCAATGTAAACCCTGATGGTCTTTGGCGTCCTCATCAATATCCTGATTCACAGCATAAAAATGAATGCCACGCTCTTCACACCATTTTACAGCATCGTCTAACAATTCATTTTCGCGAACTGTCCACAAGATGAGCTTATGCCCATCTTTGATAAGTTGGCGAAGCGTTACTGTGGCCAAAGGAATTTCCTTGCCGATGGCCGGATATTTATGTTCAACGATTGTTCCGTCGAAATCAACTGCAATTATCACTCGCTTTTGAATGTTTAGTTGTGTAATATGAGTAACTAGTTAGTAGTAGGTCAAAACAATTCAAAAAGCCTAACATCTTCGTGTAGGATGGTTTTGAATTGTTTTGACCCTTACTTTATGAAAATAGCCGGCTGTACGTCTGTGTTTGCTATGTACACCACGTGAATGAATCGAGCTATTTTACAAATTACCCTATATATTAGGTAGAGTATGTCGGGAAGAGTTCGGGTGATAAGTAGATGATGAACTTCACATGAATGAATGCTTTGCCAATTCAGGTGATATTTCCAATCTTTTGTTCAGTCACACAGTTTACTATGTGTTTCTGAGTATGAAGTCGTCTGAACTTTTATGAAATTCAAGATTTTCCTTAATTTTTGAGGCGTTTTTGGACCTTGAAGAAGGAGTGTAGCGAGCTACACGACTGATGAAAGGTCAAAAAAACGGCCAAAAAGAAAGGTGAAGATTGAATTTAGAAGAGATAAATCTCCAAATCAAATCCTCGTCAGAAAAGTTTAGACGACTTCTATATCTACATATCAAGAAACTCTTTGTCAAATGTTTATTTGTTTTCTATTTGATCGGCCAATTTCATTAGATATTGTCCATATTGATTCTTAATCATTGGTTTGGCCAACTCTCTGACATGTTCAGGTGTAATCCAGCCGTTTTTAAGGCCAATTCCTTCCAGACATGCAATTTTTAATCCGGTACGTTTTTCGATTACTTCGATGAATGTTGAAGCTTCGCTCAAGCTGTCGTGCGTACCAGTGTCAAGCCATGCAAATCCAATGCCTAAGGTTTGCACCATCAGTTTGTTTTCTTCCAAGAAATACTGGTTGACTGAAGTAATTTCCAATTCTCCTCGAGCAGAGGGCTTGATGTTCTTGGCAACCTTGACTACTTCGTTCGGGTAGAAATACAAACCAACGACGGCGTAGTTTGATTTAGGCTGTAGGGGTTTTTCTTCAATACTTACGGCTTTACCTTCGTCATTGAATTCAACAACTCCATAGCGTTCAGGGTCATTTACGCGATAACCGAACACAGTAGCTTTTTGGTTGTTTTCTGCAGTTTGAACGGCTTCCTGCAGCATCTGCTTAAAGTTGCTACCATGGAAAATGTTATCGCCTAAAACCAGGCAGACACTATCATCTCCGATGAACTTTTTACCAATGATGAAAGCCTGTGCCAAGCCGTCGGGAGAGGGTTGCTCTGCATACTCGAAGTGCACGCCAAAATCAGAACCATCACCAAGCAGGCGTTGGAATCCGGGGAGGTCCTGAGGGGTAGATATGATAAGTATATCACGTATGCCCGCAAGCATCAATACAGAAATGGGGTAGTAAACCATTGGCTTATCGAAGATGGGGATAAGCTGCTTGCTAATGCCTTTTGTAATGGGGTAGAGACGTGTACCGCTTCCACCGGCTAATACGATTCCCTTCATAGCTATATTTTTCGGGTTAATGGTAGTTAGGATAGAGTTGTCTGTTAGCATTTACTACGAATCGGACTGTCAAAAGTATTTCTTTATGCAGTGGTTTCGAAGTAAAGCCTAACTTCACGAAAGCAAAGGTAGTGTTTTTTGGTAATAAAACTGAATATCAACCTGCTATATTTTATTAATACTTTAATATGTTTGTTGGATATTCAGTGAAAAATGAATGTGATACGTTGATTGATTCGTTTATATAAATCGACCTAATTCTTTGATTATCAATCATTTATATTTAATTTTATTGTTGATATTTCAACGGTATCTGTTTGTTGCATATTCATCTTTCGTTTTCTAAAACAAAGGCTTGGTGTGTTGAAAAATATGGATACATATAAGAAATAGTTTCATAGTTGCTCATAATGGCAGAATAAAACTGCTCTTATTTCTCGAACTTCGTCTAAGCTCTTGTTGGAAATGTTAATAGCCTATCTGTTTGAAAGGTGAAATTATATTAAATTACACATCAGGGTATTCCGTCTGTTTTCAGTTGCTTGAGTTATGATTAGGCCTGTTCTTCAAATTTGCTCCGCGATTGTCAAAATTAGTTCCGAGCTAGTCAAAATTAGTTCCGATCTAGTTGAAATTAGTTCCGAGCTAATTTGATTTAGTTCCGAGACTTTTTCAACAATAGGGGAATTACTGAAAATCAGCACTTTAGAAAATACCACGGTGTCGGAAATCGGAACGCCGGCATTATGCCTAAATCAACAAAATAGAGAACTGCTTTGTTTTAATTTTATTAAGATAATTGTTAAAACCGATAAGCGCGAAACAAGCGTTGATAACTTTTCAGTCGCATCTTGTTTTTCACTGTATATGCACATTTTGTATTCAGGTGTTATAAAAAAGTAGGAAGCAAATTCCCTTTCAAAAGATTTTGCTTCCTACCCGTATAGTTATTTGAATACAAAATAGCGTTGTATTCAATGTTTATTTATTAAACAAGACCTTGTGCCATCATGGCGTGAGCCACCTTCATGAAGCCTGCGACGTTTGCACCACGTACGAAGTTGATGGTACCATCATTTGCTCTACCATAGCGTACGCACTGGTCGTGAACGGCAGCCATGATGTGGTGTAAGCGTTCGTCTACTTCTTTTGCTGTCCAAGAAATGTGCATGGCATTTTGCGTCATTTCCAATCCTGAAGTGGCAACACCACCAGAGTTTACAGCCTTACCAGGAGCAAACGGCATCTTGTGTTCGATGAAGTAGTCTACAGCTTCGGCCGTACAACCCATGTTGCTGACTTCTGCCACCAGTTTTACGCCGTTTGCGCAAAGCATTTCGGCATCGTGTGCATTGAGTTCGTTTTGGGTTGCGCAAGGCAATGCAATGTCAACAGCTTGTTCCCAAGGTTTCTTGCCTGCGAAGAATGTAGCTTCGGGATAGCGTTCGGCATAAGGAGCCACAATGTCGTTGCCAGACAAACGGAGTTCGAGCATGTAGTCGATTTTTTCGCCAGAAACGCCTTTGGGGTCGTAGATATAGCCGTCGGGGCCACTGAGAGTGACAACCTTGGCACCCATTTCGGTAGCTTTCTTAACAGCACCCCATGCCACATTGCCAAATCCAGAAACTGCAACAGTTTTACCTGCAATGTCCATATCGTAGTCGGCCAACATTTGCTTCACGAAGTAGAGAGCACCGAAACCTGTAGCTTCGGGGCGCAGAATAGAACCACCAAATTCTAAGCCTTTACCAGTCATCGTGCCAGTGTGTTCGCGAGTAAGCTTTTTGAACATGCCATACATGTAACCAACTTCGCGACCACCTACGCCGATATCGCCTGCGGGAACGTCCTGGTCGGGACCTAAATTACGCCAAAGTTCAAGAATGAATGATTGGCAGAAGCGCATGATTTCATTTTCGCTACGTCCGCGAGGAGCAAAGTCAGAACCGCCCTTGGCACCACCCATAGGCAGTGTGGTCAAAGCATTTTTGAAGGTCTGTTCAAAGCCCAGAAATTTCAGGATGCTGAGGTTTACAGAGGGGTGGAAACGGATACCGCCTTTGTAAGGGCCAATGGCGTTGTTGAACTGAACACGGTGTCCAAGGTTAACTTGAATATTGCCGTTGTCGTCCATCCAAGGAACACGGAAAGTAATTATGCGATCGGGTTCAACCAAGCGTTCGATGATACGTGCTTTTTCGAACTCGGGATGTTCGTTATAAATATCTTCAATTGAAAGTAAAACTTCGCGCACTGCCTGTAAATATTCAGATTCGCCGGGGTGCTTAGCTTCGAGTGATTGGAGAATAATGTCGGTCTTCATGATACTAAAAGTTTTAGGTTGATATTAGGTTGGTTTAAGGTGAAAACCTGCACAAATGTATAGGCTTTGTAGGTTACATGCTATACTTTTCTTTAAATTTTTTTTAAAAACTGCTCAAAAGCATATTTCTATGACTTAAAACCGCATTTTAGGGGACGATTTTTGTGTTTTACTCGAGATATTACTTCAAAAGCTGAGGATTTTATGCCGAAATGTAAGCAGATTTCTCGTAGAAGAAGTAAAATTAGGAGTTTGATTTATCAAAATGATATTGATGCGTTTGAATTGAATGCACTGTGAAATGATTATTTGTTGTTGAATAATAAAACCCATGTATATTTGCGAAAAATCCTCACATCGTGTAATGCTCCTTGAGGTGAATTGCAGTGTTAATCAATGATGTGTTATTGAAAGTGTAATTTGGCGTAATTGTTTCTGCAAAATTTTATTATTCCGATTATTACTTGTATTTTTGCAATGTATGATAAAAGATATCATCGTGTAGAAGGCGAATCTTCATAGATTTCGTTTTTTTCATTTCAGTAAACAAAGTGATTTATAAAATAAGAGTTATGAGGAAGTTTTTTACATTACTTGTAATGTCTGCCTTGTTTGGTACGTCCGCAATGGCTCAGGCGGTGATAAAGTTTGAAAAGACCATTCATGATTTTGGCCAGTTCGACAAGAATAAAATTCAGACCTATGAATTTGTTTTTGTAAATTCAGGTGATAAACCTTTGGTAATTCATCAGGCGTATGGTTCATGTGGCTGTACGGTTCCTCAATTTTCAAAGGATCCCATCGAACCTGGTAAAAAAGGTGTGATAAAAGTTTCGTTCAATGGCAAAGGACAGTTTAACGGACGTTTTAAAAAGTCGATTAACATCCGTTCGAATGCTTCGAATGCCTTGACGCGAATTTATATTGAAGGAGTAGTTTCAGAAAAACCGAAATCATAAGGGAACCCTTAAGGTAGATGTGTGAATTGTATTCAATGTCTACTCATGATTATGTTTGACGCTGAATGTCTACCAAATAATAGGCGGCTACAGCAGAGGCTTTGCTTTTTGAGTGTTGGCTTTGTCGCTTTTTCTGCATACTGTCATTAATAGAAAATGTATGAGCAATAATTACCTTGTCATATTGGCCGGTGGCGTCGGAAGCAGATTCTGGCCCATCAGCAGCGAAGAACTACCCAAACAGTTTCTCGATATTTTAGATTGCGGTCGGACCCTTATCCAACTAACAGCTGATCGCTTTAGAAATATTGTACCGCCTGAGAATATCTGGGTGGTAACTTCAGAGATGTATGCACCTTTAGTTAAAGCCCAACTTCCGGAAGTTCGCCCCGAGAATATCTTAAGCGAACCCTGTAGACGCAATACTGCCCCTTGTATTTGTTACGTCAGTTGGAAAATTAAAAAACGCAATCCGAAGGCAAACGTCGTGGTTGCTCCCTCTGACCATATCGTGCCGGATACTTTGGCTTTTCAGGATGCAGTGGAGGATGCTATCTCTTTCGCAGCTGAAACAGATGCCATCGTTACTCTGGGACTTAAACCTAGTCGGCCGGAAACGGGGTATGGCTATATAAAGGTGGATATGAGTTATGCTTCATCGAGAAAGCATAATATATTCCGCGTCGATGAGTTTAAAGAGAAACCATCGATTGAAATAGCCAAAGAATATGTGAAGCAGCCTAACTACCTGTGGAACTCGGGCATTTTTATATGGAATGTAAGCACCGTTATCAATGCTTTCCGTGTATATCAGCCCGAAATATCCAGTGTGTTCGAAAATTTGCTGCCAGTTTACGATACTCCCGAAGAGCAGGAAGCAATAAACCGCGATTTTCCATCTTGTCCCAGTATATCTGTTGACTACGCTATTATGGAAAAGGCAGAGGAAATTTTTGTTTATCCGGCAACCTTTGCATGGAGCGATTTGGGCACGTGGAACTCTTTGCGTGAACATTCAGAAAAAGACCAGTATGGTAATGTCATGATTGGCGAAAACATCAATCTGTTCGATACTTATAACAGCATCATTCATGCTTGCGGCAAGCAACGCGTTGTGGTGCAGGGATTGGATGGATTTGTCGTGGCTGAAAAAAATGGCGAATTGCTCATCTGCAAACTTTCGGAAGAACAACGCATTAAATTATTCCATTAAGCAGCGATGCAGTTTTCTGAACATCTTTTACAATGGTATGCAACGCATAAGCGCGATTTACCATGGCGAAATATCTCCGATCCCTATCGCATTTGGGTGTCGGAGATTATTTTACAACAAACCCGTGTGGTACAGGGCTACGATTATTACTTGCGCTTTATTGACACTTTTCCGACAGTCGAAGATTTAGCTGCGGCCTCTGAAGACCAGGTAATGCGTGTGTGGCAAGGGCTGGGTTATTATAGCCGGGCGCGCAATATGCATTATGCAGCCAAACAGATTGTGGCGTTGGAGCATTTCCCCGACTCCTATCATGAAGTGCGCGCACTGAAAGGTATCGGTGACTATACGGCAGCAGCAATTTGCTCTTTTGCCTTTAATCTGCGTTGTGCAGTAGTGGATGGCAATGTATATAGGGTGCTGAGCCGATTCTTTGGAATTGATACACCGATTGACACGACGGCTGGCAAGAAAATGTTTCAAGCCTTGGCCGAAGAATTGCTGCCCGGACAAAATGTTGCTGATTACAACCAGGCACTGATGGACTTTGGTGCATTGCAGTGTGTTCCTTCTTCTCCTCAATGTGAGGTTTGTCCTCTTGCAGATGCTTGCGTCGCATTCCAGCAGAAAAGTGTGGAGGGTTATCCGGTAAAAAGTCATCGCGTAAAGATGACCCACCGCTATTTCGTTTATCTTCGTGTGCAGACACCTAATGGTGTTTGGCTGCATCGACGTCAGAGTCGCGACATCTGGAAGGGGTTGTATGAGTTCCCATTGTTGGAGTACGATCATCGTCCCGATTTTTCTGAAGTATTAGCCCATCCCTTTGTCAAGCAGTTGGGTACTAAGGGCGTTTGGACTACATTGCATGAAGGCATGAAGCACGTTTTAACCCATCAAACAATATGGGCTGACGCTTATGCTTTGCATTTGAATGAGCCCGTGCGCGTGCCGGAAGATTTCTTTGAGATTGATCCTGTTAGTTTGTCGGATTATGCTTTGCCTAAATTATTGCTGCGAATTGCATCTGTAGATTAGCAGAGTTTTTTATAGGAAATTGCATTTAGCCCTCCGATGTTGCTAAATTTTAGTTTAGCAGTAGTTTATTTAGTGATTAACAAAACGTAAAATATAAATTATGGCTAGAAAAAAGAAGCCGCTTCCTTTGCTCGAGAATATAACCATAACCGACGTAGCTGCAGAAGGTAAGGCTATTGCCAAAGTCGATAACCTTGTTATCTTTGTGCCTTACGCAGTGCCGGGCGATGTTGTGGATTTACAGATTAAACGTAAAAAACACAGTTACGCTGAGGCTGAAGTAGTAAAAGTTCATCAGTATTCTGATAAACGTGTAAAGCCTTTCTGTAAGCATTTTGGTATTTGCGGTGGATGTAAGTGGCAGTGCTTGTCGTACGAAGATCAGTTGTTTTACAAGCAAAAGCAGGTGGTTGATAATCTGACGCGCATTGGTAAAGTCGAGATACCAGAGGTTTCTCCTATTTTAGGAAGCAAACATATTAAGGAGTATCGCAATAAATTAGAGTTCGGCTTCTCCAATAAAAAATGGTTGACTCAAGAGGAAATTTCATCAGGGCAGAAATTCGACAATATGGATGCTGTGGGTTTTCATATTCCCGGAGCTTTCGATAAAATACTTGATATTGATCAGTGCCTTTTGATGAGTGATATCAATAATCGTTTGCGTAATAGCATTCGGGAATATGCGATTAGCCATCAACTCAGTTTCTACGATTTACGTGCTCAGACTGGTTTGCTGAGAAACATGATGTTGCGTACATCGGCTACGGGTGAAATTATGCTGCTCATGCAGTTCTGTATCCGGACTGATGAAGAACAGAGTCAGGCCAATCAGGTTTTAGCCCATGTTCATACAAACTTCCCGGAAGTTACTTCTTTGCTGTGGGTTAACAACTTGAAGTGTAACGATACTATTGGCGACTTGGATATTCAGACCTACGCAGGTACTGACTATATCTATGAAACGATGGAGAATCTTCGCTTTAAAGTCGGTCCGAAAAGTTTTTATCAAACAAATACGGAACAGGCTTACGAGTTGTACAAAGTGGCACGCAACTTTGCCGGCTTAACAGGTAATGAATTGGTTTATGACCTTTACACCGGTACGGGTACGATTGCAAACTTTGTAGCCAAGCAAGCACGTCAGGTTATAGGTATTGAGTATGTACCCGAGGCAATTGAGGATGCAAAGGTGAACGCACAGCTGAATAACCTTGATAATACGCTTTTCTATGCGGGAGATATGAAGGATATTTTGAATCGTGAGTTCATTGAGAAACATGGTACTCCCGATGTCATCATTACCGACCCCCCGCGTGCAGGCATGCATACTGATGTGATTGATACCATTTTGTTTGCTTCGCCTCAACGAATTGTTTACGTAAGCTGTAATCCTGCCACTCAGGCTCGCGATCTTCAGCTGCTTTCGGTTGCTTATCAGGTTAAGGCCGTGCAGCCTGTTGATATGTTCCCGCAAACTCATCATGTAGAGAATGTAGTGTTGCTGGAGAAAATTACGAACTAATATCATGGTTTCTTTCCGTAAGCATAATCCTTTATTACGGAGTAGACTTTTGACTACGATAAATACAAACAGTCCGGCAGAGTTGTTGGCCACTCTGTCTGGGCTGTCTGTTTCTGAACTCCGTACAGCCAATTACCTGTTGTCTGAGGAACTGTTGGGTCAGTTATCTTCAGAGCAATATTGGAATTTTTTTGCAGTTATTGTTCCATCGAATTCAAAAGGTTATTTAGGCACATTCCTGAAAGCGGCAGTGCAGCTTTATAAGCAGGGACAACTTAATTTTACTTCAGACATTCTTTTGAATTTTGAAACTTATGCTACATCTATAGATAGAAGAAAATTTTTAGAAACGCTTTTACCTATAGTTAATAATACCGATGAAGTGCATTTGCTCATCGAAACATTGTGTAAGGATCAATTTCATGCAGCAGTGTCATTCCTATTGAATGCAGCCACACCTTTTGCTTATTATGAGTTGTTCTGTTTACTTCGTGTGGCCGAACTGAATGAACAGGTGTTGCTTCGCTACATCATACAGTTAATTAAACGTGGTGATACAATCTCGTTTAATATGGCTTGTGTGCTGACCTGTTATTTTGATGTGAAAGAGGTGCCTGGTAGTTTTTCACTGCGTTTGCAGAATTACGAATTAGGCCGATTGGAAGAAGGACCTGCATATTTTTTAAAAGTATTGAACCGATAAAAACTTCATACATAATGAAAAAATTTTTTTCTATCTGCGCTTTAGGGTGTTTGCTTAGTATACCCCTACCGGCAGCTTCAAAGGTAGGTGGAAAGCAAACTCCTCAGACTACGGTGTCTCAACAGAAAGGTCTGTTTGATGTAGTATATACAGGGAACGAATGGTTCTTCTATGTGCCGGATTCACTTTTGTCACGTGAATTTTTGGTGACAGTGCGTTATGCTTCGACGCCGGCTAATACGAACCAGTATGGTGGAGAATTAGTGAACGAACAAACTGTTTACTTCCAGAAGGCACCTGGAAATAAATTGTTGCTGCGTTCGCGTCTGTTGGTAAATACAGCAGATTCGGTGGATGCCATAAATAAAGCCATTGTAATCAGTAATACCGATCCGATTATCGGTTCCTTTAAGATTGAATCTGTTGAACGGAATCGCTATAAAATCAAAGTAGGTAGTTTCTTCTTAGAAGATAATCCTGCCATAGGAGTGACGCAGCAAGTCAAGCGTTCAATGGGGCTGCAGGTGCTGTTAGGAGCTAGCTCGTTTATTGAAAGTATAAAGAGCTTCCCGATGAACACAGAAATTCGCATGGTGAAAACCTGGATGTCATCGCAGAGTAACAATTATGCAGCAGCCTCAACCGGTAAGGTTACTTTGGGATTGAATGTATCGTTCGTTCTATTGCCCAAAGTGCCGATGCAACGTAGATTGTTTGACCCACGTGTAGGATACTTTGCCGATAGCTTTACTTATTTCTCAGATAATCAGCAGCGTGTTGAGCCTAAACGCTTTATTACCCGTTGGCGTTTAGAGCCTAAAGACAGTGCTGATATGGAGAAAATGAAGCGTAATGAGCTGGTTGAACCCAAGAAGCCAATCGTATTCTATATAGACCCGGCAACCCCTAAACAATGGGTGCCTTATTTGATACAGGGTGTTAACGATTGGCAGGTAGCATTTGAAAAGGCAGGATTTAAGAATGCCATTTATGCTAAAGAGTGGCCTGAGAATGACTCGACAATGTCGATGGAGGATGCGCGTTATTCATGCATACGCTATTTGGCTTCGTCAATGGAAAATGCTTATGGTCCTCATGT
This sequence comes from Prevotella sp. CAG:891, assembly GCA_000437675.1. Taxonomy (GTDB): domain Bacteria; phylum Bacteroidota; class Bacteroidia; order Bacteroidales; family Bacteroidaceae; genus Alloprevotella. The sequence continues at coordinate 8,281 of FR901809.1, read as the reverse complement.
GCATGATCCTCGGTCGGGCGAAATTCTTGAAAGCCATATCTGTTGGTATCATAACGTGATGGCTTTGGTTCATGACTGGTATATGGTTCAAGCAGGAACGTTGGATGAGGCTGCTCAGAAAATGAAATTCGATACAGAGTTAATGGGGCAACTCATTCGCTTTGTCTCTTCGCATGAAGTAGGTCATACCCTTGGTTTGAGGCATAATTTTGGATCATCCTCAACTGTGCCGGTAGATAGCTTACGCTCCAAGTCGTTTTTGGAAAAATATGGACATACTCCTAGCATAATGGACTATGCTCGATTTAACTACGTTGCTCAACCGGAGGATAGCATACCTCGGAGCGGCATATTTCCCCGAATCAACGACTATGATAATTGGGCTATTGAGTGGGGATACAAACCTATGTTCAATGCTTATGATGACGTGAGCGATCATTGGGAACTTGAAAAACTCACTTCTGAGCGTTTGGCTAATAATCCCCGTTTATGGTTTGGTGATGGCGAAACAAACAGAACCAACGATGCGCGATGCCAAACGGAAGATTTGGGGGATAATGCTATGCAGGCAAGTGAGTATGGCATTAAAAACTTGAAGCGGATTGTGAAAGTTTTACCTCAATGGACTTACGAAAGCAATGATATCAACGGCAAGAACTTGAGCAGTATTTACAACCAGGTGAATAGTCAGTTCATGAGATATTGTTATCACGTCATAGCTAATGTTGGCGGTGTTTACTATAATTACAAAACAGTAGACCAACCTGGCGATGTGTATGTTGATGAGCCTAAGGCTAAACAGGAAGAAGCTGTTGCATTTTTGGAACACAATGTGTTGACGGAGCCTAAGTGGTTGATTGCAGAGCCGTATATGCTGCGTATTATGCCGAATCCTCAGATGTTTGTTGAGCGGTTAGGCACAAAGGTGTTAGGTTCGATGCTTTCAAGTGCTGTTCTTGACCGAATGACTGCTACTTATCCGGTAGACGAATATCTGCCAAGAGTGTATGATTATTTGTTTAGCGAAGTAAGTAATAATGCCCAGCCTTCTTCTTATCGCAAGGCTTTGCAGCGTTATGCAGTGTCTAGACTGTTAAGCATTTTCAACACGAGTCAGCAAAAACCATATTATCCGGTTGTGCTGAAACAGCTTAAGATGCTTCAGACACGATTCAAAGCTGCGTCGGGGCAACCTCATTTTGCGGCTTTGGCTGATTTGATTGAACGAGATTTAGCTATAGTACATAATTAAACGAAAAGACAGGAGCTATTTCATGAAGAAGCAGTTCCTGTCTTTTTTTTATGCTTGCTTATGCATCGTCTGTATTCAGCAATGTTGTGATGAAAGAAAAATTCGTCAAATGTCAATAGCGAAAACAGTACCTTTCCCGATTTCGCTTTCTTTTACATAGATGTGGCCATGGTGATATTCCTCAATAATGCGTTTGGCTAGTGATAGCCCTAAACCCCATCCGCGTTTTTTGGTTGTAAATCCTGGTTTGAATACAGTTTTAAAATGCTTTTTAGCCATACCTTTTCCCGTATCTGATACTTCGATATGAACTCCATGATGTTTAGCTTCTAACTGTATGTGTATATTACCGGCTCCTTCCATAGCATCAACTGCATTTTTGCATAGATTTTCGATTACCCATTCAAAAAGTGGCGCATTGATGTTGGCCATAAGTTGATTTTCAGCGCATTGGAAAGTTATAACGACTTTTTGAGAGGTTCTTCGGTCAAAATATTCGACTACGCGCTGCACTATCAAGCATAAATCCTGTTTACTTAATTCCGGAGCAGAACCTATTTTTGAAAATCGTTCGGCAATAAGTTGCAACCTGTGCACATCCTTGTCCATTTCGGGCAAAAGAGGGTCGTTGGGGTAACTTTCTCGCAAAACTTCGCTCCATGCCATTAGTGATGAAATGGGAGTGCCCAGTTGATGTGCAGTTTCGCGAGAAAGTCCCACCCATACTCTGTTTTGTTCCGCCCGCTTCGAAGCAAGTAGGGCAAAAATGGTTATAAGCATAAAGAAACCGACAACCCCAAGTTGGATGTAGGGATAGATGGTCAGTCGTTTAAGCATGACAGACTCTTCATAGTAAACGTAGATGTAGTCAGCTTCATGACTGTTGTGGCTGTTGTCGGATGTGAGGTTCATTTGTAAGCATTTACCATGTTCTTTCATTCGCAAAGCTTCATCCTTTAGCATTGCTAAAGAATCGTTTCCGCTAGGTTCAGGGCTTATGTTTCTTGAAGCGAGGATATTTCCCTTCCCATCGGTAACGATAACGGGTATGGTGTTATTGCTGTTTATGACCTTTAAGACCAAGTTGAGGTCAGTGTGTTCATCGGCTGCTGTCAAAGAACGCATAGCTTCCGACCACACTTCCATTTTGGCAACCTCTTCACTTAACAAAACACGGGTCAGCTTATGTGAGAAAATAAGCGATATTGTAGCTATGAGGACTGCAACAATAATGAGCGTTATTTTTATCTTTTGATTATGGTCTGTCCAAATAGGCATTGTATTTAAATGAAGTTATACTATTCAACTTCGGCGGAGTGAGTGGGTCAGCCGATTTTTAGTGTGGATATGTCAGTCAATGAACCATTTTTAGGTAATGTTGATTGTATGAGCTCATGAAGTGCGTAACGAAAGTGTTTGATGGGTGGTTGCGAACCATCCAATCCACTCAATTCAACACAGATTTAATAGCTCTATGAAGGGATGGATGAAATAGCAAGACGCGGCTGCAATCTTTATGAACGCTTGTGCAGTTCCTTGTGGGTTTAACACATTTCTAAACAATGCTAAAATGTAATCGTCGGCCTTTAGCTCAAATTCAGAGCGAAATTTGCCATTCTGATACCATTCTTGTTTTGCTTCTTAAAGTGCTGATTATCAGTAACTCCCAGATTGTTGAAACTAGCTCGGAACTAATTCGAACTAGCTCGGAACTAATTTCGACAATCGCGGAGTAATTTTTTATAAGGCGCTATTGCGTGCTCAATCAGGTTGTATGTCGATGGTCTTGTAAGGATTTATTTTTAATCTAATTTCACTTTTTAGAGATGTGGTAAATTAACATCTCATTTTCGGTTTTACTCAAGAACGCAGCGTCGGCTTGTAAGAATAAAGAACGCAGGTGTGTTTTCCTCATTCAAACTCTACTGAGCCGAGTCTTGAGTTGCCACGTTAAGTTGTTCGATATAGCCAAGAAAATCTTCACGTCCTTTGCCGTTCTGGCTACTCGTGATGAAGTGGGGTGGAAGTTCTTCCCATTCTTTGGATAATTCTTTTAAAAAGGCAGAAACATTTTTGTTGAGTTCGGCAGATTTGGGCTTGTCGGCCTTTGTAAACACGATGCCGAACGGAACACCGTTTTCGCCTAAAAAACGGATAAATTCCAGATCAATATTTTGAGGTTTTATTCGCGAGTCGATGAGTACGAAAAGGCAAGTTAGCTGCTTCCGTTCGAGTACATAGTACGAAATCAGATTCTTAAGCTTTTCCATTTCGCGTTTGCCGCGCTTGGCATATCCATAGCCGGGAAGGTCAACCAAGTACCACTCATTATTGATTTTAAAATGATTGATAAGCATGGTTTTGCCTGGAGTAGCTGATGTCATGGCCAATGCTTTTCTTTGCGTTAGCATATTGATTAAGCTACTTTTTCCAACGTTACTTCTTCCAATAAGTGCGTACTCTGGCAAGTTTACGTCGGGGCACATATCAGCTCGGCTGCTGCTGGTTATAAAATCGGCTGTCTTGATTTGCATTATTCTTAGCGTTATGTTATGATTTATATGATGCGAAGATACTAAAAAACAAAGAGTTTTGATTACTTTTGCCTAATCAATGACAAGAAAATATTAGAAACAAAGAATGATTCACGAACAATATCCTTCGAAACTGCTTGAAAAGGCCATACAAGAATTAACCCGTTTGCCAGGTGTCGGACGTAAAACAGCTTTGCGTTTTGCTTTGTATCTGCTTTCACAAAAAAAAGAAACAGTCCACTCTTTCAGCAACAGCATCACCCAATTAATTGATGATGTAAAGTATTGTCAGGTGTGTCATAATTTATCAGATACAGATGTTTGTGATATATGTTCCAATCCTCATCGAGATAAGTCCATTATATGTGTGGTAGAAAACATACATAGTGTAATGTCTATTGAAAATACAGGGCAATTTCATGGTCTGTATCATGTTTTAGGTGGCGTTATTTCGCCAATGGACGGCACGGGGCCTGCAGATTTGGAACTGGACTCTCTGTTTGAACGGGTGGAGAGTGGGGGCGTGAGCGAAATTATTTTGGCCTTGAACCCTACAATGGAAGGAGATACAACAAATTTCTATATTTCGCGAAGATTGGCGCAGAGCGGTGTTAAATTTTCCGTGTTGGCTCGTGGCGTAAGTGTTGGCGATGATTTGGAGTATACCGATGAGGTAACATTGGGCAGATCTATATTGGGACGTACTCCTTTAAAGTAAAGAATGACGATTGATTTTAATTGATAACCCTTAATGGTTGATGATATGATTGAAGCAATAAAGAAAGTGCGCGTGCTGTATGTTTGCGTGTGGGTGCTGGCGGCATTTATGTGTGTGTTAGAAGAAACAAATGTTTTGCCTAAGGGATTTCTGCAGAGTTCCCCTCAAATCGATTATGTGTTGCACATGATTTGTGTCGTATTAACTCTCAGTGTAACATGGGGAGGTTTGCGACTGTTTGCATTTAAGAGTATACGTGCAAAACTTGAGCAGAACCCTATGCTGTATCCCATGTTGAATGTTGTAAGAATAGGCATTGTAGCTTTAGTCCTGTTTGTTGATTTATTTATATATTATGCTTTGATGAGTGGAACAACTCCGCTGTTCTGCATGCTTATAGCCTTGGTAGCTTTGTTGTTTTGCTGGCCCGCTATTGACGAAGTTTCTGATAAAAAGTAAATAACCTGTTGCTTGATACGTTTATGAAGTTACGTCCGTGTGAACCGGAAGATTTGAATCTTTTATATACGATAGAAAATGATCCCCAAATGTGGGACACTTCAAATGCCGAAGGACTCTATTCTCGCTATGCATTGAAGCAGTATATAGCATCAGCTGCTTCAATATATGAGTGTGGAGAAATGAGATTGGTTATCGAAGAGTCTGAATCTGGTAAGAGTGTGGCGGTAGGAATCATAGATATAACGAATTTTTCAGCACTGCATGCAAGAGCTGAGGTAGGCATAGCTTTACTTAAAGAGTATCGTGGTCGGGGGCTTGCTACGCAGGCACTGCAAAAGTTAGAACAATATGCCGTAGAAAGATTGCACATACATTTGCTGTATGCTCATGTGGTATCTGATAACATAGCTTCTTCTAAGTTGTTTCAAAAAAATGGGTATAATATCGTATCTAAGCTACCAAATTGGCATTTCGATAAAGCAAAATATGTAGATGTGAATATTTTCGCAAAATTTTTTTGAAAAAAATCATGGAAAAGTTTGGTACTTAATAAATAAGTTGTACCTTTGCACTCGCAATCAAGAACGGAAGCAATACAGCTAAAGATTGAGAGCTCTGATGCTTTAAGGTGCGTTAGTTCAGTTGGTTAGAATACATGCCTGTCACGCATGGGGTCACGGGTTCGAGTCCCGTACGCACCGCCAACTATTGGTACCCTGACCGAGTGGCTAGGTAGCGGTCTGCAAAACCGTGTACAGCAGTTCGAATCTGCTGGGTACCTCAAGGCGAATGTTATTTCTAATGTTCGCTTTTTTTGTGCCAGAATGAACTGGCTGGTACTTTGGTTAATTGGCAAGGTAACGGTCTTCATTTTGATGCTTCAAGGTGCGTTAGTTCAGTTGGTTAGAATACATGCCTGTCACGCATGGGGTCACGGGTTCGAGTCCCGTACGCACCGCCAACTATTGGTACCCTGACCGAGTGGCTAGTCATTGGTACGCTGACCGAGTGGCTAGGTAGCGGTCTGCAAAACCGTGTACAGCAGTTCGAATCTGCTGGGTACCTCAAAGCGAGCATTGTTTCAATGTTCGCTTTTTTTATTTGTATCGTCTATTTCTGCTTTGTTTTATATGGTTTTAAGAAATTACAAGGCGAACTTATAAAATTATCACTATAAATTTTTGGAATAGAACAATTAAAACAGTAATTTTGCTCAGTGTGGATAAAGGTGTTTGCTCTTATATGTATAGTTTTACTAAAACTTTGGAGTGAAATGCCTTTTGGCTGCTATTAAAAAAGTAATCATATAATGAGTAATGATCTTTATCGGGTATGTTTGATAGGATCTGGTAATGTTGCAACCCATATAGGACGTGCTTTGCATCAGTCGGGTTGTATTATATCAGGAGTATACAGTAAAAATATCCAACATGCTCAAGCATTGTGTTCTGAAATTGCAGGAAACGTGGCTGTAGATAATGTATCTCTCCTTCCAGAGGCTGATTTTTATATTATATCAGTAAAAGATGCTGTGATTGGTGAGGTTGCAAAGCGGCTGAAATCGTGTAAGCCAGATGCATTTTGCATTCATACATCGGGAAGTATTCCGTTGGATGTTATTTCGAAACATTTTGTTCAGTCTGCAGTAGTGTATCCTTTGCAAACCATTAGCAAGAATGAGTTGATGGATTTTGGCAATACTCCTTTATTTATTGAGGCTGCCAATTCTGACTCATTGCAAAGAGCTGTTTTGTTGGCAAAAAGTTTGTCGACTAAAATTTACTTTCTTGATTCGGCTCAACGTAAGCGCTTACATTTGGCTGCTGTGTTTGCAAATAATTTTTCGAATCATTGCTTTGCAATCGCTTATGATCTGCTTAAGCATGCAGATATTGATCCATCTTGTTTGCAACCAATCATTCAACATACAGTTGATAAATTGGCATATATGTCGCCTACAGAGGCGCAGACAGGACCGGCGGTGCGTTGGGATACCAATGTGTTAGATGCCCACCAGAATGCTTTAGATGGTAATCCTGATTTGCAAACTTTGTATAAACTCATGAGTAAAAGTATACACGCGTTCCATGATAAATTACGATCTGAATAAAATAAAAGCCTTGGCATTTGATGTTGATGGCGTGTTGAGTACTAATAATGTGTATTTATTGGCTGACAGTCAGCCATGCCGTACTGCCAATATCAAGGATGGGTATGTTCTTCAGTTTGCAGTAAAGTGTGGACTGGAACTCGCAATCATTACCGGTGGAAAAAGTGAGGCTGTAAAAGTTCGTTACGAGGGGCTTGGTATACAGCATGTATTTATGGGAGTCTCGGTTAAGATTAAGGTATTTGACGAATGGTTGAAAGCTAATAATTTGAAACCTGAGGAAGTGCTGTATATGGGCGATGATATACCCGATTATGAAGTAATGAGCAAATGTGGATGTCCTTGTTGTCCGGCTGATGCTGCAGCAGAGATAAAGTCTGTTGCTCGATATGTCAGTCCTTACAAAGGTGGCGAGGGTTGTGTTCGGGATGTCGTAGAACAAGTATTAAAAGCGCAAGGTAAATGGATGGCCAATGCAGAGGCCTTTGGGTGGTAATTTGCAAAGAAACGAAATACCATAGTATTCCACTAAATGACATAAACCTTAATATCAAAATATACAATATTGAAAATCATTGACAATTATGCTTGATAATCTCAAAAAATACAAGGTTGTTTTAGCCAGTAATTCTCCTCGACGTAAAGAATTGTTGCAGCGTTTGGGTATAAACTTTAAAGTTCGCACCCTTTTTGGTATAGACGAAAGTTATCCTGATTCTCTTCGAGGAGAAGATATTGTGCGTTATATATCGCGAAATAAGGCAAATGCTTATCGTACATCAATGGCTCCTGATGAACTTTTGATAACGGCTGACACCATTGTTTACCTTGAAGGAAAGACGATGGGTAAGCCTAAAGGGGTTGATGAGGCCAAGGATATGCTGCGTCAACTTTCAGGTAGGGTTCATCAAGTTATTACCGGTGTAACTATTTTAACAGCAGATAAAACTGAAAATTTTGCTGTCACAAGTCAAGTGAAATTTGCAGAATTGTCTGAGGAAGAAATAAATTTCTATGTAGATAATTATCTGCCATTTGACAAGGCTGGAGGTTATGGCATACAGGAATGGATAGGCTTGGTTTCTGTCGAGGAAATCAAAGGTAGCTACTTTAATGTTGTGGGTTTGCCTATTCAGCGTTTATATCAGAAACTGAAGAATTTTTAGTACTGATATGTCAGTCAGCATTGTTATATTGAAGTCGTC
>FR901808.1:55866-56041 GCA_000437675.1 Prevotella sp. CAG:891 | reverse complement strand
CTCGCAAAAATGGGCTTTTTAAGGGACGACTAAATAGGAAGAAATTGAGCTATCGTTGAATATCCTATCTGAAAAAAATAGGATGGATTTTCAATTGTATTTATGATATGTAGAAATGTAATTGAAGTCAATGGTTCACGTTGTACCGATGTATAGACAAATCATTCCTGCTACA
>FR901808.1:53434-55839 GCA_000437675.1 Prevotella sp. CAG:891 | reverse complement strand
ATTCCTGCTACAACAAACAATAAGTCAATGACTTTGGATTTCAAATTCTTTTCATGAAGGAGTATGGCACCGCATAAAAACGAAACCACCACGCTGCTCCGCCTGATCATGGATACAACGGCAATGAGCGCATCCGGGCTGGAGAGGGCATAAAAATATGCCATGTCGGCAGCTGTCAGAAATACGGAAATTAAGAGAATGCTCCATCGCCACTGAAACGGCGTGGATTTTTTGCGCGTAGGTAGCCATATCAGCAAGATGACAGCACTCATCAGTATGGCTTGATAAACATTGTACCAACCTTGCACAAATAATCTGTTGAGCCCCATACCGCCTTCTGTTGTGGGGCTCATTAAGTATTTGTCGTATAATCCGCTGGTACATCCCAATAAGGCAGCCATTAGTAACAGTATAATCCAAATGTTATGGCTGAATCGAATGCCCTCTTTGCTTCCACTACGGCTGAGCAGAAAGAAAGATAATATTGCCAAAAGAACACCAGTCCATTGCCATGCGTTCAAGCGTTCACCGAAAATAAGCAAAGCGCCTACAAGGGTCATAATCGGACGTGTGGCGTTGATTGGTCCGACAATGGTTAGCGGAAGGTGCTTCATGGCGTAATAGCCACATACCCATGATGAAAGAACTATGAGTGACTTGAGTAATACATGAGCATGCTGTGTGATATTTCCTTGGGGTATGGTATGACTCATTCCCAGTAGAGAGGCTATGATTGACGGTGTGAAAAACAAGGCGCAAACTATCGTGTTAATCATTAAAACCGGTAGAACCGCATTGTTTCGTAAAGATATTTTTTTGAAAACGTCGTAGAAGCCTAACAAACATGCTGAAAGAAAGGCTAATAAAACCCACATCATAAATCGGTCGGGATATATTGATTATTCAAGAAATAAATCGTCGCTGTATGTAATATCTACAAGGGCAAGTGCATTTCCGGGCATGGAGTCGCCTGCTGCACAGCGATTTTTTAATGCGATGACTTTTTTAAAGTCTTCAATCGTCAATCGTCCGCGACCTACTTCGATAAGTGTTCCAACAACGGCACGTACCATGTTTCTTAAGAAACGATTGGCTGTTATTTCAAAGCGCCATAAATCATCGCCTACCATTTCCCAATGTGCCTTTGTTACATTGCAAATGTTTGTTTTGGCATCGGTGTGAAGTTTTGAAAAGCTAGTAAAGTCATCAACATCCATCAAATGTGCGGCAGCCTCATTCATTTTTTCGAAATCGAGCGGAAAGGTTATGCGTGTGGCGTACGGGCGGTAAAATGGATTTTTTTTCGTGTATACCCAGTAATGATAGGTTCGGAGTTGAGCATCGAAGCGGGCATGTGCATCGTCCTTTACTTTAAGCACCCGTTGAATGGCAATGTCTTGCGGAAGAATTCTGTTAAGTTTGAAGGTTAGCCATGAGCCATCGATTTCAGTAAGTGCTTCGGTGGGGGTGTAATCAAAGTGCGCTACCATGCACCGGGCATGTACACCGGCATCTGTTCTTCCGGCACCAGTAACTTCGATTGGTTGACGCAATAAGAGGGTTAAGGCTTCATTTAATCGCTGTTGTACGCTGATGGCATTGGGCTGAATTTGCCAGCCGTGGTATGCAGTGCCGTCAAAAGACAGGTAGATAAAATAGCGCATGTTTGATGAATTTAAAAAGTATGGGTGTAGAAATAGAATGGTAGACTTCTTGAACGCACTTTGTTCGAATGATTGTAATACGAAAAAAACAGGTGTTTAAATCTATTCTTTAATTAGGAGAGTAGCGTTCAATGTTAAAAGAGTAGGGTTTGTTGCAAATGAAATGTCGTATCTTCTTGTGATAGAAGATACGACATTAAAATATTAAATCCTAAAGTTTATAGCTTTAGATTAAGCTTCAGCTTCAGCTACAACTTCGAAAGGAATTTCAACAGAAACTTCTTTGTGGAGTTTTACAGTAGCAACGTATGAGCCAACTTCCTTAACATCCTTAACCAAGATAGTCTTGCGATCGATGTCGAAGCCCAACTTGTTGAGTTCTTCAGCGATGTGGAGGCTGTTAACAGAACCATAGATAGCACCGGTAGCGCTAACCTTAGTAGCGATTTTGATGGTTTCTACAGCTTCGAGCTTCTTAGCCAATTCTTCAGCATCAGCCTTGATTTTAGCCAATTTGTGAGCACGCTGCTTCAAGTTTTCAGCCAAAATTTTCTTAGCAGATTCAGAAGCGATAATAGCCTTTCCGGTAGGAATAAGGTAGTTACGGCCATAGCCGTCTTTTACAGTTACGATATCGTCTTTATAACCCAGACCAATAACGTTTTCTTTCAAAATGATTTCCATATCTTATTACCTCCTCTGTTATTATTTCATCAAATCGGTTACGAAAGGAAGAAGTGC
>FR901808.1:0-53359 GCA_000437675.1 Prevotella sp. CAG:891 | reverse complement strand
CTGATACTTCAAAGAAGTACCGGTGATACGGCGAGGAAGGATCTTACCCTGCTCGTTCAAGAATTTCTTCAAGAACTCAGGATTTTTGTAATCGATATACTTAATTCCGCTCTTTTTGAAACGGCAATACTTCTTTTTCTTGACGTCAACGGTCGGCGGGGTCAAATAACGAATTTCTGATTGTGCTTGTGCCATTTTTTAGTCCTCCTTATTGTTAAACTTGTTACGACGTTTTGCTGCATATTCTGCTGCATACTTTTCGAGCTTCACGGTGAGGAAACGGATAACGCGTTCGTCACGACGGAAAGCGATTTCGAGCTTAGCCACGGTTTCGGGCTCAGCCTTGAACTCGATCAGCTCGTAAAAGCCGGTGGACTTCTTCTGAATGGGATAAGCCATAGTCTTCAGGCCCCATTCTTCCTCATTGATAATCTCAGCGCCAGCGGCAGTGAGAACACCTTTGAACTTTTCGACCGTTTCCTTCATCTGTTGGTCAGACAAAACGGGAGTCATAATGAAAACGGTCTCGTACTGATTCATCATAGGTTTTGAATGAATTAATAGTTTTAAATGCAAAATTGCGGTGCAAAATTACATTTTTTTTTCTACATGACAAAATATTACTGTGAAAAATGCTAAACTCATCTGCTCTATTATATTATATAGTGCGTCAGATGGTATGAATTTTGCCGGAGTGTAGTGATGGCGATATTATTTGCGCATTTCTTCCAATTCTACTTCCTTGACTTTACGGAAGAGGTCGGATGCAAAAATAAAGTTGTTTAGCAATTCATTTTCCGAACTCATGACATCATCTTTGGTTCCTTCCCATTCGTTTTTGCCTTGGTTGATAAAGATAATGTGTTCGCCAATTCCCATCACCGAGTTCATGTCGTGGGTGTTGATGATGGTGGTGGTGTTGAATTCCTTAGTAATTGAATGTATCAGTTCGTCGATGACAAGCGATGTCTTGGGGTCGAGTCCCGAGTTCGGTTCATCGCAGAACAGGTATTTGGGATGCAGGGCAATGGCGCGGGCAATGGCAACACGTTTTTGCATACCTCCGGATATTTCACCCGGATACTTGTTGGCTGCATCAGACAGGTTTACGTGGTCAAGACAGAACATGGCTCTTTTGACACGGTCTTTATAGCTATCGTTTGAGAACATGTCTAGAGGGAACATTACGTTTTCAAGAACCGACATCGAGTCGAATAGTGCGGCATTTTGGAAAATCATGCCCATCTCTCGGCGCAGAAGAGCACGTTCTTTTTTATCCATGCTCATAAAGCTGCGTCCGTCGTAAAGCACATCGCCTTCGGTGGGTTCGAACAATCCGACGATGTTTTTAATCAAAACGGTTTTGCCCGATCCACTCTGTCCGATAATCAAGTTTGTTTTTCCGCTTTCAAAGCGAGTGGTGATACCCTTCAGTACTTCTTTGTCGTCGAAGGATTTATGTAGATTTTTAATTTCTATCATGACAGGATTTGCGTAAGGAATAAGTCAGAAAATAAAATCAGCATGGAGCAGGAAACCACAGCATCGGTACTGGCTTTGCCCACTTCAATACTTCCGCCTTCAACGTTATAGCCATAGAATGACGATACGCTGGAAATGATGAAGGCAAAGAAAAGCGATTTGATTACACCCATCCAAAAGAACCATTGGGTGAATGAATGTTGAAGACCGGCTGTAAGATCCGAGGGGGTGATGATGTGTCCGATGTATGCAGTGGCGTATGCACCGATGATGCCGCTTACTGTGCTGAAAACGACCAATAGGGGCATGATGGTGACTAAGCCGATAATCTTAGGAAGTATTAAGAATGATGCTGAGTTTACACCCATAATTTCGAGTGCATCAATTTGCAGCGTGGTTCGCATCGTGCCTAACTCAGAAGCAATATTTGAACCAACTTTACCTGATAAAATCAAACACATGATGCTAGATGAAAATTCAAGCAACATGATTTCGCGGGTAACGTAACCTGATACCCACAGTGGCATCCATGGACTCTGGATGTTTAGTTTGATTTGAATGCAAATAACCGCACCGATAAAGAAAGAAATGAGGAGAACGATGCCGATAGAATCAACACCTAACTGTACCATTTCCTTAACGTATTGTTTCATGAACATGCGCATACGTTCTGGGCGCGAAAAGGTTTTTCCCATCAATATGAGATACCGACCAAAGTTATTTAGAAATTTTACAATAAGCATAAGTTATTGGTATTATTGATTTATCTTTGTTTGAATTATTGTTTCTATTATAATATGAGTTGCAGATGTTATGTATCTGTGCATACGGCCAACTCTTTTAGTCTTCTTTCTTTAAAGCTTCGGGCTTCAGCATACCTTTTTCGTCAAACAAACCATAGGTTGTTCGCAACACTTTGAATTCCGTGCGTCGGTTGAGTGCATTGCAGACTTCTTGCTGCTCTTGAGGGAGCTTCATGATGTACGGAATGGTTAGCGTGTCACCTTCATGCAAGAAAGGGTAGGTTTCAGTCAATTTCTTATTTACCACCTTCGGCATTTGTTCGCCATAACCTACAGCTGTTAGTCGGTCGGGAGCAATGCCATGTTCCGTAAGGTATTTTACAACACTTTCAGCACGTCTTTGTGACAGGTTTAGATTGTATAGATCGTTTCCTCGGTAGTCGCAGTGCGCAGCCAATTCTATGGTAACATTGGGGTTTTCCTTGAGCATATTGGTCAGGCGATCAAGCGCTTCGCATGAATTTTCGGTCAGGTCTGCTTTGTCGAATTCATAGAAAACGTTTCGAACCAGCACGGGAATTCCGATGTTGGGAAGTGGAAACTGAAGAACATGCTGTTTCTCAACTTCAGCGGTATCCGCTTTTAGTTCATTGCGTACATTAAGGTAGTTCTTGCAGGTAGCCAGGAATAAATAGCTAACACCGGGCTTGAGTGGCTTTTCAAATGAGCCATCGGAAAGTACGCTGATTTTTTCGTTCGTGCCGTCACTGCCTACCATATATATAATGGCTTCGGGCAATTCGTAGCCATCCTGTTCGTAAACCCAACCTTTGACGGTTTGAAGTACTTCCGGATAACTGAACTCATAGATTTTATCCCATCCGCGTCCACCGGTTGATCTTGACGATGAAAAGAATCCTCTGTTGTGTAAACCTTCAAATGTAATGCCGAAATCATCGCCGTTTGAATTCATCGGATAGGGAAGGTGGGTTACGCTCCAACGATTGGAAACCGTATCTTCTGTGGCATAATACAAGTCAAGTCCTCCCATGCCATCGGTACGCCCGTCGCTCGAGAAGTAAAGTTGTCCATTTGGCCGGAAAGCCGGGAAACATTCATTTCCTTTGGTATTGATGTCAGTACCTAAGTTTTCGAGTGCTCCCATACCATGTTTCCCGTCCAATTTAATTCGCCAAATATCCAGACCTCCTTGTCCACCGGGCATGTCGGATGTGAAGTACAACCACTTTCCGTCGGGAGAAACCGCTGGATGTGCGTACGACGATAAGGTATCGCCAGTGATTTTTACTTGCGATGGTTTACTCCATTTGGCATCTCCTCGTGTTGACGTCCATATTTCAGCCATTCGGGGATATTGAGGGTCTGTTCGGCAAATTGTCAAGTACATGGTTTTGCCGTCGGGTGTAAAAGAACATGCACCTTCGTCAAAATCTGTGTTTATGTCACCTTCGGCAGATTCGACAGCTTTCCATTTTCCTTTCTCGTCTTTTTTCGAGAAAAAGATATCGCCATTTTTCATGGCAGTAATGCTGCTTATGTCACCGGTTGATTGATTGCGCGTTGAGGTAAAGTACAATTGTTGCGCTTCAGTACCCATGTATGCAGGGGCATAGTCGGAACGGGTTCCATTAAAGAGCGAGAACATTTTTACGCTGTAGGCTGATCCCTTTTCTTTAATGCCTAAGGCGCCAGAGCATGATTTGAGTCCGCACCGGGCTTCTTCTGAATCGGGTACGGAATCTAAAAATGCTGTATAAGCTTTGGCAGCCTCTTTATAATCGCCTTGCAATCGGAGCATATTGCCCAGATATAAAAGGGTGAGTGAGTCTGTATAATGATAGCGTTGCGCATTTCTGAATGCCCCAGCAGCACGTGCTGCGTTACCGTAGCGCATATAGGCATCCCCCATTTTGAAAGCAATTTTTCCTCGAAGAGCTTTTTCTTTGGGTGGTGTACGCTGATAAGCTTTTTTATATTGGCCGGCAGCCTCGGCATATTCGCCTAATGCTAAAGCAGCATCTCCGCGTTTGATGGATTTCTCCACACTTCCGCAAGAGGTGGCCAGTATGTAGGCAAACAGGTATATGATGAGTTTCTTAGGGTTGTACATAGTAAGTTGAAGTCTTATGCCTATTTACTAAACTCAATGAATGAACTTTTATTGCAAGGCGGAGCTCGTAATTCAAAGGAATGCAGCAAATAGCGTCTGATTGTTTACTTCGCGCCATACGCGACAGCTGTCATTAAGTGGTATGTAGGTGAAAATTATGGGGTATTTCCTGAATTCTACCGCCTTTGCAGAGCCAAAGTTAAGCACTAAAACTCTTATTTCGAAAAAAGTATCGTTTTTTTTTGAGATATGTCGATTGATTTACTACTTTTGCTTCCGATAAGGCATGCAAAGTTGAGCAGTTCATCGTTTATTCTGCAAAATAGGTATATCAATATGGCGGATGTTAGGTGAATTACATTAAAGATTAACCATGAAAAACTAAAGTCTTATTTTGCAAATGCCTGCTTATTGAATATAAACCTTAATACTAAAATATGCACAACATGTCAAACTTGCAATCCATATTTCCCGCTTGTCATGTGGTGTTCCCCGCTTCTGCTGATTCTCGGCGCGCTACATTCTATTTAGCTGCTGAAGAATACATTGCGCAGAAATTACCAGCCGACAATTATCTTTTTTCCTGGCAACTTTCACCCACGGTAGTTATTGGGCGTAATCAAGTTGTGCATCAGGAAATTAACTTAGATTTTTGTCAGGCAGAAGGTATTGATGTTGTACGTCGCAAAAGTGGTGGAGGTGCTATATTTGCAGATCAGCACAACATTATGTGGAGTCTGGTTACCACAGCTTGTGCTGTAGAACCGCTGTTTCAAGTGTATGCACATGAAGTGGCACGTTCGTTAGATAGCTTGGGAGCTCAAACCGAAGTTTCCGGCCGTAACGATATTACACTAAAGAATGGAGGTAAAATTTGCGGAAATGCTTTTTACCATTTGGCAAACCATAATATTGTGCATGGTACCATGCTTTACGACACCAATCCCCGGCTTATGCAGGGAGCCCTTACTCCGGATGTCAGTAAGTTGCAGTCGAAGGGGGTTTCAAGTGTTCGTAGCAGAGTAGCTTTACTAAAGGATGTGTTGACATTGACTGTAACGGAACTGCGCAGTCGGCTGTCTTCGCTGATGACGAATCGGACGTATGAACTGACAGAAAACGATTTGGTCGGAATTGAAAAGTTGGAAGAAGCATACAATAACCCTGCTTATCTTTACGGTCGAATTACTTCTGATGTGGAGCGTAAGGCTGTGATTTCAGGGTGTGGAACTGTAGCTCTGTATTTCAAGTTGCGCGGAACAATCATTGAGGATGTTCATCTTACAGGTGATTTCTTTGAGTTGGCCGATGCGCAGAAAACTTTTCACGATGCATTCTGTCAAGTGACATTTACACCACAAAATATGGAAAATGCCATACGCAACCATCATCCGGAGCGAACCATACGTAACTTGACAACAGAACAGCTGTTGCAAATGCTTTCTTGATTTTTCTAACCTTTACTATAAACAGAGGCTTTGGTATTGCATGTTGCATCTTTTATGAAGCATGAATGTAAACTTCTGAAGTCTGATAATTTATTTCTAATTACCATGTCTGATAAGCGAACTTGTCTTTATGATCGCCACGTATCTTTAGGAGCTAAGATGGTTCCTTTTGGCGGTTTTGAAATGCCGTTGGAGTATACCAACATCGTAGATGAACATAATGCAGTGCGTCAAGCATGTGGTGTGTTCGATGTAAGCCACATGGGCGAAGTGCTTGTTTCGGGCCCTGAAGCAGAACGCTTCGTTCAATACATCTTTACGAATGATGTAGCCGGAGCAGCTGTAGGTAAAATTTTCTACGGCATGATGCTTCATCCTCATGGAGGAACCGTTGACGATTTGTTAGTTTACAAAAAATCTGAAGATGCCTTCTTGCTTGTAATCAATGCAGCCAATATTGATAAGGATTATGCATGGATAGTAGAGCAGGCTCAAAAGTTTGATGTTTACACGGAAAATCAAAGTGATTATTATGCTCAGTTAGCTGTTCAAGGCCCTGAAGCAGAGAAGATTACAGAGTCTGTGTTAAACATTCAGTGCAGCGAATTAGAGTTCTACACTTTCAAGGTAATTGAAGTGAATGGCGAACAAGTAATCGTCAGCCGAACCGGCTATACTGGTGAGGATGGATTTGAAATTTACGGCAGTCACGACTTTATTGTACGTTCATGGGATGCTTTAATGCAAAGCAAACTCTGCAAGCCTTGCGGTTTGGGATGTCGCGATACATTGCGCTTTGAAGTAGGTCTTCCTCTTTATGGTGATGAGTTGTCTGATGAAATTTCACCTGTTATGGCTGGTTTGAGCATGTTCGTGAAACTGGATAAGGAGGATTTTGTAGGAAAAGAAGCTGTTGCCAAGCAAAAAGCCGAGGGCGTAAGTCAAAAGGTTGTAGGCATTGAACTTGAAGGACGAGCTATTCCCCGCCACGGCTATGAAGTGGTTGCAGACGATAAAGTTGTAGGTGTGGTCACCACTGGCTATTCCTCAATTTCTACCGGTAAGAGCATTTGCATGGCATTGGTTGATGCTGCGTATGCAAAGCTTGAAACTCCCTTGCAGGTGCGCATTCACCGTAAGTTACACAATGGAGTCGTTGTAAAGAAGCGTTTCTATCAAAAACATTATAAAAAGTAACGCAGCTTTATTCGTAAATTATTTATAGAAAAACATTTATAAAACCAATCTAAATACCTAATAATCATGGCAAAATTAATTGAAGGACTTTATTACAGCGATAGTCACGAATTTGTAAAAGTAGAAGGCGAGTTTGGCTATGTCGGCATCACGGACTATGCACAAGAACAACTCGGCAACGTGGTTTACGTTGATATGCCCGAAGAGGGTGACAGTGTAACAGCTGGCGAAGAATTTGGTGCAGTAGAGAGCGTAAAAGCCGCAAGCGATTTGCTTTCACCTGTTAGTGGTGAGGTTGTAGAGGTTAATGCAGCTCTTGAGGATAATCCAGAACTTATTAACAGCGACGCATTCGCCAATTGGATTATCAAAGTGAAGCTGACCAATATGGCCGAACTTGACGAACTGCTTTCTGCTGCAGACTACAGCAAGATTTGTGAATAAAGCACTTTGAACTCTTATCTGTAACGAATACGTCCTTGGTATTTTGATAGTATCGTTCATGTTTATGAGATATGTGATAATCAGATATTAATGATGTATTCGTTGCAGATTTTATTTAATGGAAACCATACGCTCTCATTGCAGAAAGTGATAGATTTTTGTTTTCATTAAATGACTAATACTAACGCTAAGTCAACCAAGACCCATAATCCATGAAATACTTTCCCCATACAGATGATGACATTCGGCAGATGTTGGATGCCATTGGTGTGAAGTCGCTCGATGAACTTTATGCTGAAGTACCCGATGAGTTGAAATTACATCGCGAACTAAATATTCCGTCAGCAATATCGGAAATAGAGGTTCGAAAGATTATCAATGATTTGGCTGCTGACAATAAGCCGCTTGTTCCCTTTGCTGGTGCCGGAGCTTACGATCATTACATCCCTTCAGTTATTTCGTACATCACTTCGCGTAGTGAATTTTCAACCTCGTATACACCGTATCAGGCTGAAATTTCGCAAGGAACCTTGCAATACATTTTTGAGTATCAAACCATGATGGCTGATTTGACAGGCATGGATTTGTCAAATGCCTCAATGTATGATGGAACAACAGCTACAGCCGAAGCCATGCTAATGTGTGTAGCTGCAGCGAAGAAGCGTAATCGCGTGCTTATTTCGGAAACAGTACATCCGGCCGTACGTCGGGTAGTGCGCACCTATGCTCATTTTCATGGTGTGGACTTGGTTGAAGTTCCGGCAGACGGAGGCGTTACCGACCGCAAGGCCATTTCTGCATATTTGATGGCAGATGATGTAGCCGGCGTTATTGTAGCTCAACCTAATTATTATGGAATTATTGAGGACTTTACTGGTTTAGCAGACGAATGTCATGCTCATAAAGCCTTGTTGGCAATTAACAGCATAGCTTCAACTTTGGGTGTGTTGCGTTCGCCTGGCGAGTGGGGAGCAGACATTGCTTGTGGAGATGCACAAAGTTTAGGTTTGCCGCTTAACTATGGTGGTCCTTACATTGGATATCTTTGTGTTACAAACGCATTGGTGCGCAAAATGCCCGGCCGTTTGGTTGGTCAAACAGAAGATGCCGACGGCAAACGCGCATTTGTACTCACCATGCAAGCACGCGAACAGCATATCCGTCGTGAAAAGGCTACTTCAAATATCTGTACGGCGCAAGGTATCATGTGTCTTTACGTAGCCATTTATTTGTCTCTTATGGGTAAAGAGGGGTTACGCGAAGTTAATCACCAATCGTATGCCTCAGCTCATGAATTGCATCGTTTGCTTACGGCCGATAATCGTTTTGTAGATCTTTATCCCGGTCAGCCGTTCCTGAATGAGTTTACACTGAAATATCAAGGCAGTGAAGGACTTGACAACCTGCGTAAACGCTTGGCAGAAGCCGGCTATTTAGCAGGTGTGAAGGTTGAAGGAACAACCGATTGTCTGATAATAGCCGTAACCGAACAGCGTACGGCTCAAGAGATTGTTGAATTTGCAAAATTGGCTTTATCATGAACAGTACAGTATATTCTCCCCTGATATTTGAACTTTCGCATCCGGGACGAAAGGGTTATTCGCTGCCTGAAAATAAATGGACAGAACAATATAGTTTAGAGCAACTTCCGGAGAATCTGCTTCGTCAGAATCCTCCCACGAAATTGCCTGAGGCCGATGAACTGACTGTGGTACGTCATTACACCAATATGTCAGGCAATAACTTTGGCGTAGATACGGGCTTTTATCCTTTGGGAAGTTGTACGATGAAGTACAATCCTAAAATCAACGAAGAAGTAGCCGCGTTGCCCGGTTTTACACAATTGCATCCTGCACAGGAAACCTGTCATACCCAAGGTGCATTAAAGTTGTACGATGAAGTTCAGAAAACCTTGGCAGAAATCGCCGGTCTGAGCAAGTTTACCCTTAACCCCTATGCCGGTGCGCATGGTGAACTTACGGGTCTTATGATAATTAGAACGTATCATCAGAAACGCGGCGATGTAAAACGTACCAAAATTATCGTACCCGATTCAGCACATGGAACCAATCCGGCCTCGGCAGCAGTGTGCGGTTTGCAAATTGTTGAAGTTAAGAGTACGCCCAATGGTACCGTGGACGTAGAGGATTTGAAACCCTTGTTGGGCGACGATATTGCCGGCATGATGATGACGAATCCGAACACTTTGGGTATATTCGAAAAACAAATACCCGAAATTGCGCGCCTGATTCATGAATGCGGTGGCTTGATGTATTATGATGGAGCCAACTTAAACCCCATGTTGGGCGTTTGCCGTCCTGGTGATATGGGATTTGATGTCATGCACATCAATTTGCATAAAACCTTTAGTACGCCTCATGGTGGCGGAGGTCCTGGTAGCGGTCCTGTAGGTGTTCGTGAAGGTTTAGAGGCTTATCTGCCCAATCCGCAAGTGGTCTACAATGAAGAAACCGGGCTTTATGAATTGCAGAATAATCCCGAATCTTTAGGTAGTGTTTCAGCGCATTTAGGAAACTATGGCATTCTTATTCGCGCCTATGCCTATTTGCTCACTCTGGGCAAGGAGTATGTGCCAATGGCTGGCAAATTGTCTGTGCTCAATGCCAATTACATCAAGGAAAAGCTGAAGGATTACTACGATCTTCCCATCGAAGGCCTTTGCAAACACGAATTTGTGTTTGATGGTCTGCAGGCCCGTTACGGTGGTGCGCATAACGATGCATCACACATCACAACGCTTGAAGTTGCCAAACGATTGCTTGACTACGGATTCCATGCGCCCACGATTTATTTCCCCTTGCTGTTCCATGAGGCAATGATGATTGAACCTACTGAAACTGAAAGTAAGGAAACGCTTGATGCTTTTATTGATGTAATGATTAAAATAGCGCATGAAGCAAAGAATAATCCAGCATTGCTTCGTGAAGCACCGCATCACACACCCGTTCGCAGGTTGGACGATGTGAAAGCAGTTAAAGATGCTAAGTTTACATACTAAGAACTGAACAGGGTAGGGCATAAGAAATAAATGAGTGTTCAACATTGTTTTAAATCATTCGGACACTTGCTGATAGTTGAAACTAACGCTATTTCTATGCCTTACCCTTTTTATTGCAAATCATGATGGAGCTTTGCGGTAATTATGCAAATGTCCATCGAATGCAGAGCGTTAGGTATTGAAATTCTATACATAAATCAATAAGGTGACGATTGTTTTCTATTGATTTATAAGTATTTATATATTGTTTTCTACACTGTTTGTTGAATTGACAAATATCTACGTTCATATTGCAACTAACAACTTAAAAAGAATATACATGAAGTCATTGTTGATTATAGGTGCAGGCCCTGGCGGCTATGAATGCGCACTGCGAGCTGCTAAATCGGGATTGGATGTACATGTGGTAGATCGGGCTGAACATATTGGTGGAACCTGTCTGAACGAAGGATGTATTCCTACTAAATGCTTGTGTCATACAGCCGAAGTATTGGAGATGGCTAAGGTTGCACAAACTTACGGCGTTGTTTCAGATGCGACCCAGTTCAATATTGAAGCAGCTCTTGAACGTAAGAATAACGTAGTCACCCAGTTGAAACAAGGCATACGCACTTTGTTGTCAACCCCCGGCATAACCTTTCATGATGGCGAAGCCCGTTTTCTGCCCAACGATGCCCATTCGGTAAAGGTCGGTGATGATGTGATTACGGCCGACTATGTATTTATTGCCACTGGTTCTGTATCGAAGTACCTGCCCGTTCCAGGGGCACATAGTGAAGGCGTGCTGACCTCCACAGAGTTATTATCATTGAACGAAGTGCCCAGTAGGCTTTGTATTATCGGTGGTGGAGTGATTGGTTTAGAGTTTGCCGGCATATTCAATTCGTTTGGTTCAAAAGTAACTGTAATAGAATATTGTAAGGAAATTCTGCCCAATTTTGATCGTGACATTGCTAAGCGTTTGCGTACTTCGTTGAAAAAACAAGGCATTGAGTTTATAACCGGTGCACCCGTTACAGCGATTCATGTAGACAGTACAAATAATAACGAAATACATGTAAGTTACGAATATCGAAATGCAGTACATGATTGTCTGGCAGATAAAGTGTTGATGGCTGTAGGTCGTGGAGCCAATCTTTCCTCGCTTAATTTAGATGAAGCAGGCATAGCTTATACCAAGAAAGGCATTACGGTAGACGAACACATGCAGACCAATGTGTCTGGCGTCTATGCTGTAGGCGACATAAACGGATTATGCCAGTTGGCACATGCGGCTACGTTCCAAAGTTACTGCGCGCTGTCTCATGTATTAGGCAATGCAGACTTCAAAGTTGATTTGTCAATAGTACCGGCTGCTGTATTCACCACCCCCGAGGCAGCTATGGTTGGGTTAACCGAGGAGGAAGCTAAAGCCCAAAATATCGAAATTAAAGTGCACAAAGCCTTCTATCGTGCCAATGGCCGAGCTTTAGCTATGGATGCAGGGGGCGATGGTTTAGTAAAAATCATAGCGCATGACGATATCGTGGTAGGTGCTCATATTTTAGGGGCGCATTCATCAGAACTCATTCATGAAATAGCTCTGCTCATGAGTAAGCAAGGTACGCTTGCAGACATACGAAATTGCATACATGCCCACCCAACGCTGTCAGAGTTGGTGCTACAGGCTGCTGAATCGTAATTGGTTGAGATAGGCAGATAAATATATCTGATAATTTCGGCCCTGTAATGTTTTGTATGGCTAATTATCTAAGCCTTACAGTCCCCTCTGCTGTAAATGTTAAACGGTGAACTGTCAAGTAGGTAAATTTATATTAAAATAATCAGTTTATTTTTCCACCTGCTTATCGTTGTTTGAACTCCGCGATGGGTTAGTGTCAATATTAGTTCCGAGATTGTCAGAATTAGTTCCGAGTTTGTTGAAATTAGTTCCGAGCTAGTTTGATTTAGTTCCGAGCTAGTTTCAAGAATCTCGGAACTATTGATAATCAGCGCGTTCATAAAAACATCAAAGTAGGTTTCGTGCACGCTGATTCCGCTTCGAAATGAAGGAAAAGGCAACCTTTTTATTTTTGCCTTTATTCACCTATTTGTAAAATCCGTTTTGCTCGTCATAAGCAGCGAAATGCTTCTTATTCTCAAGTGATTGAAGGTTATGCTTGGGGAAATAGTAGGAAACGTATGTCCAAAATTATGGGTTCGAATTTATTCTTAAGGGACAAATTGTTGTATAAAATACATAGACGCCACTTAGCCTTCGTACACAGCGAGATGGATATGGCTATATCTGCACGATTCGTCACAGAGTCAGTATATAAAAAAGCCTCTGAATACCCAAAGACAAGGGCATACAGAGGCTTGTTTTAAAATTCACTAGGAATGTAGCGAACAGAGATTAGTCGAGCTGAGCCAATTTGTTTTCAGAACCGAGCACTTCAACAATCTTGTGTTCGTACTGCTTCTTCATGTTTTCACGAGCAGGGCCGAGGTACTTACGAGGATCGAATTCCTGGGGTTTCTCAGCAAATACCTGACGGATAGCAGCGGTCATAGCCAAGCGAGAGTCAGAGTCGATGTTGATTTTGCAAACAGCGCTCTTTGAAGCCTTGCGGAGCTGCTCTTCAGGAATACCTACAGCATTGGGGAGCTTGCCACCAAACTTGTTGATCGTGTCAACTTCTTCCTGGGGAACTGAAGAAGAACCGTGGAGAACGATGGGGAAACCGGGGAGCTGTTCCATTACAGCATCGAGAACGTCGAATGCGAGGGGAGGAGGAACCAAACGGCCGGTCTTCGGGTCACGGGTGCACTGTTCGGGAGTGAACTTGTAAGCACCGTGGCTGGTACCGATAGAAATAGCGAGGCTGTCGCAACCAGTACGAGTAGCGAAGTCTACAACTTCTTCAGGCTTCGTGTAGTGGCTTTCCGCGTGGCAAACTTCATCTTCAACACCGGCCAACACACCGAGTTCACCTTCAACAGTTACATCGAATTGGTGAGCATAGTCAACTACCTTCTTGGTCAAAGCCACGTTTTCTTCGTAGGGAAGACCAGAACCGTCGATCATTACAGAGCTAAAGCCCATGTCGATGCAGCTCTTGCAAGTTTCGAAAGAATCTCCGTGGTCGAGGTGAAGCACGATTTCGGGGTGCTTGCAACCGAGTTCCTTAGCGTATTCTACAGCACCTTCAGCCATGTAGCGGAGAAGGGTCTGGTTAGCATAGGCGCGTGCACCTTTAGAAACCTGGAGGATAACGGGGCTCTTTTTCTCAGAAGAGGCCTGGATGATGGCCTGCAACTGCTCCATATTGTTGAAGTTGAATGCGGGGATAGCGTAACCACCGTTGATAGCGCGCTTGAACATCTCGCGGGTGTTCACCAAGCCTAAGTCTTTGTAGTTAATCATAATTGTTTGTTGATGTTTAAACATTGGATTTTTAATTCCAATGCAAAAATACAACATCTTCGTTGGAATGGCAAAAAATAAGGCCATTTTTATTGTCAGTAAGTGTTCAAAAATGTTTTTACAATCAAAATTATTCGTTTCTATTCACTGAATAGCGTTCCTTATGGGGTGTATATTCTTTCATATTCTGCACTTAGCAGTGCTGTTTTTGCTTTGTTTTGCGGTGAATTTCTGGTTGAAAGTAATGATTGCAGATGTTGTCTGATGTTTTTTATTTCATGGTAGCGTGAGTTGTCTATGACTTTTGTTTTATTTTAAAGTCAGTTGAAAATTTGGTATTGTTGTGATAATAAACTAATTTTGCTTACGCGAATTCAGCTTTTACTGTGGCATGCCTATCGAATAATCAAGTTGTTTCAGTGTGCTGCATTGAATTTGCATAAACTTTGCTTGCTGCTAATTTAGATTCATTTGTAAGTAAAAGTAATTCGATAGAATAATTTTTCGACATTTGTTTATACATATAAATACTTAAAACAATAAACCCAGTTCTAAAGATTGCTCGCACTACACAAAACGGATAATCTGGAAGATGGGTATGTGATAAAATCGTCAAGGAATTTATTATGGAAAAAGATAAATCAAAGGCCCAGGTAGGCCACTTGCGTGAGTATCGCGACGATATTCGTCAGGCAATTGAGGTGATGAATAAAGGTGGGGTGATTCTGTATCCTACTGATACTATTTGGGGCATTGGTTGCGATGCTACGAACGAAGCTGCTGTGCGTCGCGTATTTGAAATCAAAAAACGTGCCGATGCAAAAGCCTTGATAACCTTGGTAGATTCAGAAGCAAAATTGGAGTTTTATGTAAACGATATACCCGAGGTTGCCTGGGATTTAATTGAAGTGGCCGAACGTCCGCTTACCATCATTTTTGATCATGCACGCAACTTGGCTCCGAATCTGTTGGCTGAGGATGGCAGTGCCGGTATTCGCATTACCAAAGAAGAGTTCAGCAAGAATTTGTGTATGCGTATGAAGCGTGCCATTGTATCGACATCGGCAAACATTAGCGGCGAACCATCGCCTAAATGTTTCGCGGATATATCGCCCGAAATCCTTCAGGCTGTGGATTATGTGTGCACCTCGCGACGCAATGAAACGCACAATCCGCCGGCATCGAATATAATAAAGTTGGGTAGCGGCGGTGAAGTGAAAGTGATACGCTAAGGTGTATTTTAGCTTTGTCGAAACGTATTCGTATTAAACAGTAATTCTTTTAACAACACACAATAATCAGAATGAAATCCATATCGCGACAAGGTGATTATCGGAGTGCGTGGGTACGAAAAATAGACATTTGGGCATCCAAACATTTAAGCCAAAAACAATTCCTTTTTATATTGGCACTTTTGGTGGGTGTTGGTTGCGCATTGGCGGCTCAGATGCTGAAAATACTGATACACGAAATTGAGCACATGCTTACTTCGCAGTTTGACGTAACCCAATCCAACTGGCTCTTTTTGGTTTATCCCGTAGTTGGTATTTATCTGACAGCCCTGTTTATTAAATATGTGGTGCGCGATGATATTGGGCATGGTGTAACCAAAATTTTGTATGCACTTTCGCGTAAACAAGGAAATATTCGGAAGCATAATCGCTGGTCGAGTGTGATAGCGTCGGCTTTAACCATCGGATTTGGTGGTTCGGTCGGTGCAGAGTCGCCTATCGTGCTGACTGGTTCGGCCATAGGTAGTCATTTGGGACAGATGTTCCGGCTGGATCATAAAACCATGATATTGCTCATCGGTTGTGGCGCATCGGGTGCAATTGCCGGTATTTTCAAAGCTCCTATTGCCGGATTGATGTTTACGCTCGAAGTCTTAATGGTTGACATGACCATGGCAACCTTGTTGCCCCTGATGGTCAGCTGTCTGACAGCAACTTGTATTACGTATGCTTTTACAGGTTCTGAACCCATGTTCGACTTTGTGCTGAAAGACCCCTTTGTGGTGAATCGTGTGCCGACGGCCGTTATGTTAGGCGTGTTTTGCGGATTTATATCCTTGTATTTCACAAGGGTTATGAATAGCTTTGAACAAGTGTTTGGCAAATTGCACAACATGTATGCTAAATTGGCATTAGGCGGTACGGTGTTGGCTGTGTTGATTTACTTTTTCCCTCCGCTTTATGGTGAGGGTTATTCAACCATATCCATGCTGTTGAGCGAGAATGCAGGTTCAAACGTGAACGACGTGATGAATAATTCGCTGTTCTATGGGCATGGCGAATTGATGCTCGTGTATTTAGGGCTGATTATTGTGTTCAAGGTATTTGCTACTACGGCTACCAATGGAGGTGGCGGATGTGGTGGTACATTTGCTCCCAGTCTATTTTTGGGATGTATCGGCGGTTTTGTCTTTTCACGTCTTTGGAATACATACGGTTTTTGCAACGTAACGGTTCCGGAAACGAACTATGCGCTGTTGGGTATGGCCGGTGTGATGAGCGGTGTGTTTCATGCGCCTCTGACCGGTGTGTTCTTGATTGCAGAACTTACCGGAGGTTACGATTTGTTTATACCGCTCATGATTGTGTCAGTAGCCTCGTATTTAACCATCAATGCTTTCGAACGTCATAGTATTTATGCCATGCGTTTGGCTCGCAAGGGTGAATTGCTGACTCATCATAAAGATCAAAGCGTGCTTACGCTCATGACGCTTGATGCAATTATTGACAAAGAACGGCCGATGTTGCGTCCGCAAATGTATCTGGGGCAGATTGTGCAGGCTATATCAACCAGTAAATCTCTTCACTTTGCGGTTGTTGACATGAAAGGAGGTTTGTGCGGAGTAATAAATATAAACAAGATTCGTAAGATTATATTCCGCAGCGAACTTTACAGAATGTATAAGGCAGAGCAAATTATGCAGCAACCCCAAACGGTGTTGAGAACAGATGATAGTATGTCGGTTATTATGGATAAGTTTGCACGATGCGATGCCGGCACTTTACCAGTGTTGAATGCAGAAGGCGTTTTTGTAGGTTTTGTGTCAAGAACGCGCTTATATGCATCGTATCGACAGGTTATGAAGGACTTTTCAGAAGAGTAGTTCATCACAATATAAAACGAATGACAAATGGATTTGTACGGCTTATTGGGTTATCCGCTCGGTCACAGTTTTTCGGCCGCTTATTTTACTGAAAAATTCAGTAACCTGCAGATTGATGCACGCTATTGCAACTTCGAGTATAACTCCGTCGAAGCAGCCTTAGCTTATATGATGCAGCAAGATGAACTGAAAGGTTTTAATGTGACGATTCCTTATAAAGAAAAAATTATTCCGTATCTTTCGGAACTGTCGGCAGATGCAGCAGCTATTGGTGCTGTGAATGTTGTAAAAGTGATTCGAGATGGGAACGGAAAGGTGAGTCTGAAGGGATATAATTCAGATTATATAGGATTCGTGGACTCTATCAAGCCTTTGTTGCATACCGATTGTCATCGCAGTGCATTGGTTTTAGGTACCGGTGGTGCTTCGCGGGCAATCGTTTACGGTCTGCGCTCGTTGAATTTGCAGGTGCAGCTGGTGAGTCGTCGCGGAGGAGATAATGTATTGACCTATGATGATTTGAATGAGCCGTTGCTTTCAACATTTGGCGTGATAGTGAACTGTACGCCATTGGGTATGTATCCGCATTGCGATGATGCTCCACCTATTCCTTATAAAGGCTTAACTCCGAAGCATTTGTTGTATGATTTAGTATACAATCCATTGCAAACTCGGTTTATGTCAGAGGGCTTAGCTCAGGGAGCCGTTGTGAAAAATGGTCTGGAAATGCTGCATTTACAGGCCGAGGCTGCCTGGAAAATTTGGAACGACAGGAATTGACGTCCATTTGCAACGAATCCTGTAAATAACAAAAACATCGGGAAACATTTCATGCTGGTTAGGCTGAATGATTTCCCGATGTTTTTTAGTGGTGTATAAGTACGTTTTTTACCGTTGTTGATGTACGATAGTTTATTCTTCAGTTTCTAACTTCAGTAGCTCGTCGCGAAGTTGGGCTGCAAGAATGAAGTCGAACGAGGCGGCTGCTTTTTTCATATCAGACCGAAGCTGCTCGATACGCTCTTGGCGGTTTTCGGTCGTTGAAGCATCCTTGCCATAAGCAGGCTTTCTTTCTGCTGCAGCTGAAACGTCGTTTTGAATAAGATCAAGGTAATTCGCTTTTTTCTCTGTTGTAACCGGTTTGTTGGATGTGCTGCCTTCTTTCTTCTTGAGCGAAGTGAGTTCGTTGCTGTCGAGCGGTTTGACAATTTGTTGAGGCGTGATGTGATGAGCCAAATTGTAGGCTATCTGTTTGGTTCGCCTACGTTCGGTTTCATCGATGGTTTGCTGCATCGACTGTGTAATTTCTTTGGCATACATAATAACACGTCCGTTGACATTTCGCGCAGCTCTACCCGCTGTTTGGGTTAGTGAACGCGTGGAACGCAGAAAACCCTCCTTGTCGGCATCCAGTATAGCTACAAGTGCCACTTCAGGTAAGTCAAGCCCTTCACGTAACAGGTTTACACCAACCAATACATCGTATAATCCCCGTCGAAGGTCTTCCATGATTTGTACACGTTCGATCGTGTCGACATCGCTATGAATGTATGCTGTATTTACCCCGTTGTTTAGTAAATATTCTGACAATTCTTCGGCCATGCGTTTGGTTAAGGTGGTGACCAATACACGTTCGTTGCGAGTGATGGAATAACGTACTTCTTCCATCAAATCATCGATGGGGTAGTCTGTGTCGCGAACTTCGATGGGAGGATCGAGCAAACCCGTAGGACGAATAACCTGGTCGACAATCACACCTTCGCTTTCAGTCAGTTCGTATTCAGCAGGTGTGGCGCTGATGTATATAACCTGTTTGGCCAATTCATGAAATTCCTCGAATTTCAGTGGGCGATTATCCAATGCAGCCGGTAGACGGAATCCGTAGTTTACGAGTGATTCTTTGCGCGATTTATCACCGCCGTACATGGCTCGGATTTGCGGAATGGTAACATGGCTCTCGTCAATAACAATTAAAAAATCGTCGGGAAAGAAGTCAAGAAGGCAGAATGGGCGTGTGTTCGGCTCTCGTCCGTCGAAGTAACGTGAGTAGTTCTCAATGCCCGAACAGTGGCCTAACTCGCGAATCATCTCGATGTCGTATTCCACGCGTTCTTTTAATCTTTTGGCTTCAAGTTCTTTGCCTTCTTCTTTGAAAAGAGCAATCTGTTGGGTTAAATCGTCCTGTATTTTCCGTAGGGCAATTTCTTGCGTTTCTTTTGAAGTGAGGAAAAGGTTGGCCGGATAAATTTTGTATTCATCATAGGTGTTGATGCGCATGCCTGTCAGTGCATCAACCTCTTCAATGCTGTCAATTTCTTCATCCCAAAAACAGATGCGAATGATGTTATCTGCATAAGCCAGATAAATGTCTACCGTATCGCCTTTTACGCGGAAATTTCCGGCACGCGGTGCGACGTCATTTCTGGTGTATAAGCAATCCACAAGTTTGTTGAGCAAAGTGTTGATTGACAATGTTTTCCCAACTTTGACTTCAATCAGACTTTCGTAGAAAGCGGCAGGATTCCCCATGCCATAAATACAAGATACTGAAGATACAACAATAACATCGCTGCGGCCGGAAAGTAAGGCCGAGGTAGCGGCCAGTCGTAATTTATCAATGTCTTCGTTGATGGCTAAGTCTTTTTCAATGTATGTATCAGATGAAGCAATATAGGCTTCAGGCTGATAATAGTCGTAATATGATACATAGTATTCTACGGCATTTTCAGGAAAAAAACTTTTAAATTCAGAATAAAGCTGTGCTGCCAAAGTTTTATTGTGGCTCAAAACCAATGTAGGCTTGTTCAGGTTTGCTATGACATTGGCTACGGTAAAGGTTTTGCCCGATCCCGTAACGCCTAATAATACTTGTGCGGGAACTCCGTCAAGAGCTCCTTCGGTAAGTTGCTTAATAGCTTCAGGTTGATCGCCTGTTGGGTGATATTTAGAATGGAGTATGAATTTTTTCATAAACACAGAAAGAATGCAAACAAAAATTCAACGTAAAATGGGGAAAATATTTATGCAATCTGAATTGAGTTGCAGTCAGAATAGAGGTTTGGGTTTGGCCTACAAAGTTACGTTAATCTGTACGTTTGGCAAAGGAAGTGACGGGTGAAAGGTGTGTGGGTGGAGTGATTTGACGTAAGAGCTACAATAGTGATTGACCACTGGGGATGAGGGATTGAACGTCAAATTCATGCGTGAAAGAGAGGCATAGTACCTTATCTTATTGGAAATGTTATTCTAAAACGATGTTTTTGTACGATTATTTTTCACTTCCGATTTAGCGAACGGACTTTTTTTCTTAACTTTGCCGCAAAATACGATTATGAAGAAGTACTCGATTACAATTCTTTGCGCTTCGCTTCTGCTCGTTGTTTCTTGTGCAGAATATAATAATGTGTTGAAGACGCAGGATTATGAATATAAATACGAAGTGGCAAAGCAGTATTTTGCCGAAGGTCAATATAACAGAAGCGCTACGCTGTTGGCTGATGTGCTGTCGGTATTGAAAGGAACAGATCAGGGTGAAGAGTCGCTGTACTTAATGGCTCTTTGTAACATGAATTCTCGTGCCTATGATGCTGCAGCAACAGCATTTAGAAAATACTATCAGACTTATCCGCGAGGTAAGTATGTGCAGGAAGCGCATTTTAATTGCGGCAAGTCATTGTATATGACCACACCAGAGCCTAAGTTGGATCAAACTGCTACTTATGAAGCCGTTACAGAGTTTCAGAATTTTATCGAGAATTATCCGACTAGTCCGTTGCGGGCACAGGCTCAAGATTATATCTTTAAACTGCAGGATAAACTCGTCGAGAAAGAATATCTGTCGGCAAAACTCTACTATGATTTAGGAGCTTACATTGGTAATGGTACAAATGGTAACTATGGCGCATGTATCGTTACAGCCGAAAATGCCATCAGAGATTATCCGTACACATCGCGTCGCGAAGATTTCTCAATGCTGATATTGCGTGCCAAATTTGCTCTGGCCCAATTGAGCGTTGAGTCGAAGAAAGAAGAGCGCTTTCATAATGCCATTGACGAATACTATGGATTTGTGACAGAGTATCCCGAGTCAAAGTATATGAAAGAGGCTAAGTCTTTGTTTGCAAAAGCCCGCAAATATGTACCGGCAGATGCAGAAGGTGACGAAGTGATAAGTGAAGAGACTGCAGCTGACAGCAGTAACATAGCAGCTGGAAAATAAGAAACTGATAAAACATTATATACAATGGATTACAAAAAAAGCAAAGCGCCCACGAATACAGTGACGCATAACTTGATGGATTTTTGCGAAGGTACAG
Source organism: Prevotella sp. CAG:891 (assembly GCA_000437675.1). Taxonomy (GTDB): domain Bacteria; phylum Bacteroidota; class Bacteroidia; order Bacteroidales; family Bacteroidaceae; genus Alloprevotella. The sequence goes on along the minus strand of FR901808.1, from coordinate 32,058 downwards.
ACAATATCTACGAAAGCGTAGTGATTATGTCTAAACGTGCAAACCAAATTGGGGTGCAAATGAAAGAGGATCTTTCAAAGAAACTCAAGGAATTTGCTTCTGCTAACGATAACCTTGAAGAAACTTTCGAGAATCGTGAGCAAATTGAGATTTCACGTTATTATGAAAAGTTGCCTAAACCTACGCTGATTGCAGCTGATGAGTTTTTGCAGCATAATATCTACTTCCGCAATCCATCGAAAGAAAAGGATAATTTGAATATCTGATTTGTATGATACAGCGTATTCAAACATTATATTTGTTAGTGGCCGGCATATTTCCGGCCATTAGCTTATTTGTGCCGCTTGTTGTTTTTAGCGAAGGGGCACGTTGGGCCAGTATGTCAGCGTTTGGCTGCGAAAGTGCTCTTGTGCAGGAGTTAGCCGGTTTCCATCCTTATGGCTTGCTCGTGTTTACGCTTTTGGCATCGCTGAGCGCACTCTATGCCATTTTTGGCTATAAAAACAGAAAATCGCAAATTAAAAAGGTGTACCTGACAATTGTGTTCAATGTAATATGGTATGTGGCCTTAGGTGCATATACTTATTCAGTATCTGAACGCATCGGTTTGGGTTATACTTTTACTATCAGTGCTCTCTTGCCTATCATTGCCTTGATTGCATTGTTCCTTGCTTTGAAAGGTATTCGTAAGGATGAGGCATTGGTAAGAGCAGCAGACCGTATCCGGTAAACCTCTCAGTCTTGCCGGGAAGAATGGCAGGGTGTGGTGGTTTTACGACCTTAAGGATAGATACTGAATATCTCTGTGTGCCGCATAATGGCTATGACAGATGAAAAATTCTAACCATAAATTTTAGTCCATGTCATTGAATAAGGTAATGCTCATAGGTAATGTCGGTAAAGAACCTGAAATAAGGTATATCGACAATGGAGTGTGTACGGCTCAAATCAGTTTGGCAACATCAACCCCTGGATATACGTTGCAAAATGGAACTCAAGTACCTGAACGTACAGAGTGGCATCGTATTCTGTTATGGAGAAGATTAGCTGAGATTGTGGAAAAATATGTTCATACGGGTGATAAACTTTATATCGAAGGTGAACTGCGTACGCGAAGCTATACAGACAAAAAGGGCATCACACATTATATAACTGAGATTTGGGCAAACAATATGGAAATGTTAACTCCCAAGTCGCAGTCGGGTTCTTCACAGTCTGCTGCATCTAAGCCTTTTGGTGTACCTGCCTCTGATTCAGATTCTGCACTTCCTTTTTAATGAGTGTGTTATGACTAATAGCGTGTGATACCTCCAGCCTGTAATGCAGACTGGATGTATTACACATTTTTTTGAATCTATGTTGATACAAGAAGAAGAGCTACGCTATTTGCCTGCTTTCGATATAAAAAAGACAGAGAGTGTGGTGGTTCCTTATTTGTGGCAACATTGTTTGGGACCTACAGCATTAAGCGATTTTGCTCACATATATTTTCCTTTGTTGCACTTCGAGGATTTTGATAATCTTTCTAACAAACGGTTGATTGAAAGATTATCTGTGTCTATGCTTGCTGCACAAGTTGTAGACTGTCGGACGCGTATATTGCATGCTGATACGGGTGCACCTTACTTGGCAGAAGGGGGCTTGCACATAAGTGTGTCTCATAGTAATCATATTTATGCGCTTAGTTTGTCTGCTGCGAAGCATGGCATCGATGTGGAACAATGGGGAAGTAAGGCTTATAAAGTGAGAAAGCATTTTTTACAGCCTGATGAAGAAATGCTGATGACTGAACTTACGTCGAAGCTAGGTGGAATGGACCGAGCTGCAACATTGCTTTGGAGTGCAAAAGAATCAGCTTATAAGTTTTTGAACGATAAGCAGGCTTTTGTATTGAGTGACATACATCTTTATGCTGCCGATGAGCGTTTGCTCATGGTTGATTTTCCCAATCACAACATGCAAGCCAGTATTGAATATGTGTGTTATCCGCATTGCATTCAAACTTGCTGTAGATGACAGATGGAATAACCGAGGCTATTGACTCGGTAAATGCAAGTAGCTTAATACAATCAACGAATTAAACAAAAATAAAATACTTACATGATTACAGTTTCGAACCTGGCCATACAGTTTGGCAAGCGCATCCTTTACCAGGATGTAAACATGAAGTTTACTAACGGAAATATCTATGGTATTATTGGCGCGAATGGTGCCGGTAAATCAACCCTGTTGAAGGCTATTTCGGGCGAACTGGAACCTACTAAGGGTAGTGTAGAGATGGGCGTAGGTGAACGCTTGTCTGTCCTGAGCCAGGACCACTTTAAATTTGACGAATATACTGTACTTGATACGGTGCTGATGGGTCACTCTACAATGTGGCAACTCATGCAGGAACGTAATGCCCTTTATTCAAAAGCTGACTTTACTGACGAAGATGGCATCAAGGTGGCAGAACTTGAAGATAAGTTTGCTCAAATTGGTGGATATACTGCCGAAAATGATGCAGCTACGCTTTTGAGCGGTCTGGGAATTAAAGAAAAGTTGCATGGCAAATTAATGGGCGAACTAAGCGGTAAGGAAAAGGTGCGTGTGATGCTTGCTCAGGCTTTGTTCGGTGAACCGGATAACTTGTTGCTTGATGAGCCTACCAATGACCTTGACCTTGAAACTGTGGAGTGGCTTGAAGAATATTTAGGTAACTTTGAGCATACGGTGCTCGTGGTTAGTCACGACCGTCACTTCCTTGATCAGGTTTGTACGCATACGGTTGATATTGACTTTGGTAAGGTTACGCTTTTCTCGGGTAACTATTCTTTCTGGTATGAATCTTCTCAGTTAGCTTTGCGTCAAGCTCAAAACCAAAAGCAGAAGGCTGAGGAAAAGAAAAAGGAATTGGAAGAGTTTATCCGTCGTTTCTCTGCCAATGTGGCAAAGAGTCGTCAAACTACAAGTCGTAAGAAGATGCTTGAGAAACTTAATGTTGAGGAAATCAAGCCTTCAACGCGTAAATATCCTGGTATTATTTTCCAAATGGAGCGTGAACCGGGTAATCAAATCTTGGAAGTAAAGGATTTGAAAGCTGTGGCTGATGACGGAACGGTACTTTTCGACCGTTTGAATTTTACGGTTGAAAAGGACGAGAAAATTGTGTTCTTGAGTCATGATCCGCGTGCTATGACTGCTTTGTTTGAAATCATTAACGGCAATGCAAAACCAGCTGCAGGTTCCTATAAATGGGGTGTAACCATTACAACTGCTTATTTGCCTTTGGATAATACGGATTTCTTCAATACTGATTATAACATGCTCGACTGGCTCAGTCAGTATGGCGAAGGAAATGACGTATACTTTAAGGCTTTCCTGGGTCGTATGCTTTTCAAGGACGAGGATATTTTAAAGAAAGTAAATGTACTCTCCGGTGGTGAAAAGATGCGTTGTATGATTGCAAGAATGCAGCTGCGCAATGCCAACTGTTTGATTTTGGATACACCTACCAACCATTTGGATATGGAAAGTATTCAGGCATTCAATAATAACCTGAAGTTATTCAAGGGTAATATTCTTTTCTCAAGTCACGACCACGAATTCATCAATACCATTGCCAACCGTATTATCGAGTTGACCCCGAATGGAAGTATTGACAAACTAATGAATTACGAGGATTACATTCACGATGATCATATTAAAGAGTTAAAGTCAAAACTTTACGGAGCTGAATAATTTGACTCTTTCAACTTATTTATAGAAAACAGCAAAGCCTTGACTATATGGTTAAGACTTTGCTGTTTTTTATAAATGAATGGGGTAATATAGTTGTTCCTTTCGACCTATTGGAAGGAATCAGTAGCAAAAAGGTGTGGGGCTGCAGCATTGGGGTGAGGCAAAACGTTGCTGCTTCGCACGTTTTGAGAATCGGCAAGAGATAGAATGTTATATCCCTATTACATTTTTTTGCGAGTAAAAAATGCGCGGGAATGCCCGTAGATAAAGGGCTGAATGCTCATTTGGAAGTGTGGGAAAACTTTTGAGGTACGATATTAGGGGGCAAAAAATTGGGGTCTATGTTGTTCAGGTTCTGCATTCGGTTTGCACTGACATTGCTTCAGCAATAAAGGCAGCACTGCAGCATTGATGAGCTGCGCATTAGTTTTGACGGATGAAAAAACAGTATTCCTAATTTATTCATTCAGCGTTCTTTGACATTTTGTTACAACAGAAAGTAAGGCTGGTAGGCCTGTCTGAAACCCGAGATGCATTGTTGAGTATTATCACACGCTTTTGCGACTGAGCCATCTTCTTACTTTATTTTTAACTGCGGTGTGATGGAAGGTAATGGAAAGGTACAAAAAAAAGGGCTTCCGCCCCTTTCGTGAAGTGGTGCGAGGCTCGTTTTGCCACGCCCACCGGCTCATTGAGAGCCTACATCTAACTGTTACCTTTTTACAAATCTTCTTACCTAATTAATCTTTTTCTCTTGATTCTGTGATTCTAATCTTTTTACCTTATGTGCCTTGTTTAAGCAGGACTTATAGAACTAATTCCTTTATATTGTTTAGCTTTGTGTTAAGCTATTGTTTACTTTTTCGGATGCAAAGTTAAGGATGAATGTTTTTTTATCCAAAGTTGCTACGATGTTTTTGCTCTTGTTTTGCAAAGATTGCATATAAAAGTGTGATTTTGCTAAGTTGGCTCTATAAAATAAGGCGGTTTTGCCGTTTGTGTAAAAGTAATTTCAATGTATTTTGCTGACATAAAGTAGGGAGAGAAAATCAGGATGCCTAAAAATACGAAAAAAAATCCTTGTTTCTTGGCATTCTACATATTTAGTACTAACTTTGCAAACGGAAAAATATTATATCTCATTAAAAATATGAAGATAAAGGAAGTCGCTGAGACCCTTGAACGGTTCGCGCCACTGCCGCTGCAGGAAAGCTACGATAATGCTGGCTTGCAGATTGGATTAACAGAGGCCGAAGATGTGTCAGGGGTTTTATTGTGTCTTGACGTCACTGAAAAAGTGATAGCTGAAGCAGATGCTATGGGCTGTAATATGATTGTGGCGCATCATCCCCTTTTGTTTCGTCCGCTTCGGCGGATTGTCGGAGCTACACAAGTGGAACGTTGTGTAGCATTGGCCATTCAAAAGCAGATAGCCATTTATGCAGCTCACACAAACCTGGATAATGCACCGGGGGGTGTGAACTTTATGATAGCTGAGCGCTTGGGCTTGAACAATGTGCATTTCTTGTTGCCAAACTCTAAAATGGATGGTGGTAGTGGTGTCGTTGGTACACTTCCGAAGCCGATGCATACAGCTGAATTCATAGCTTGGGTAACTAAGCAGTTTGGCATTGAGGCGGTACAGCACACCGAGGACCCTGGACGCATTTTGCAAACTGTGGCCTTGTGTGGAGGAGCCGGTGAATTTTTGCTGGACGAGGCTATTAAAGTTGGAGCAGATGTTTTTTTGACTGGAGAAATGGGGTATCACCGCTATTTTGGTCATGAAAACGACATTCTGATTGGTGTTATGGGTCATTATCAGAGTGAGCGCTTTACCATTCAGTTGCTTCATCGCATGCTTGAATCGGCACATCCTGATTTACGGGTGGTCGAAACACAAATAAACACAAACCCTATTTTGCTGAGTGTGGCAGAGGGGATAAAACAGTAAAAATAATTTTTTTATAAATAGCCGTTGTTGCTTGCAACATTAGTATATAGGTATTTGTCTGACAATGAATGGAATGAATCATTTCAAACAGGACAGGCATTGGGGTAAGCATCGGCGGTAAGCCTTATTGGTAGTTATGGCAAAGAAAGACGTTGCGGATATGTCCGTTGAACAGAAACTGAAAAATCTTTATCAGTTGCAAACGATGTTGTCTGAAATTGACCGCATCAAAATTTTGCGTGGTGAACTTCCTCTTGAAGTGCAGGACCTTGAAGACGAAATTGCAGGTCTGACGCTCCGTATGGGAAAATACAATGAGGATGTGACTTCAGCTAAGGCCGATATTGCAGCACGCAAGGCAAAAATCAATGAAGCGCAAGTAGCTATTGATCGCTACAAAATGCAGCTTGAAACTGTCGAAAATAGCCGTCAGTTCGATATGCTTTCAAAGGAAATTGAATTCCAAAGCCTTGAAATTGAATTGCAAAACAAAAAGATTGGCGAAAGCCAGCGTACGGCTGATGCTCGAAAGGCTGACATTGAGAATGCCAAGCGTATGCTCGAAGAACGTCGTGCAGACCTTGACATGAAGAAGTCGGAACTCGATGATATTACGACTGAAACCAAGGCCGAGGAAGAAAAGTTGCGCGAAAAGGCCAAGAACTTGGAGCAGAGCATCGAACCTCGTCTGTTGGCAGCGTTCAAGCGCATCCGTCGCAATTCGCGCAATGGTTTGGGTATCGTTTACGTACAGCGCGATGCTTGTGGTGGTTGCTTCAATAAAATTCCGCCTCAGCGTCAGCTCGACATCCGTATGCGTAAAAAAATTATTGTATGCGAGTACTGCGGACGTATCATGATTGACCCCGAATTGGCTGGTGTAAAGATTGATAAGCCGGTTGAGGAAAAGCCGAAGCGTCGCACGCGTCGCATCACGAAAAAGGATGCCGAGTAAATGATTAGCTGTTGTCGCGTTTGAAGCGATAACCATATAAATAACCGCAAATTCAATATCGTCTTGTTTGGGACGTTATTGGATTTGCGGTTTTTTGTGCCTGATTATATGGCAAAATGGATATTGAGTCTGTTGTTTTTACTTCAAGTTGTCCCTAAATTTTGAATTCCATTCAAATTCAAGGGCTTACAACTCATTGTAATCGGGAATGTTATGCAGAAAGTTTACGCTCATCGTTTTGTAATCAATTTGGCAGCAATAATGACTGATACCATTGCTTACAATAAGGTAGTCAGCTCTCAGTACACTGTTATAGGCATAAATCTGTTGAAAAACGGCTTGAGTAATGGGAATGTTTGGCGCTTTATATTCAATGATAACTTGCGGCCGTCCTCCCTCTTTATGGTAGAAAACCGTATCGCAACGGCGTGTGGAACCACCCACGACAATCGAAATTTCATTGGCTAAACGTCCAGCCGGATAATGTTTATGTTCTACTAAAAAATGGGTGAAATGTTGGCGTACCCATTCCTCGGGGGTGAGGTGAATATAGCGTTGACGTAGAAAATCGTATATGGCTGTTTGACCGTTTTCCTGCTTGATTTTAATGGGATATGATGGTAGGTTTAATGGTTTCATGTAGATATGTAGGGTGATGAATTAGGTAATGACTGTAAAAAGCTATCGAAACTAATAAAATCTGAGTAAAAGAATGCTATTTTTGTGGAAAAACAGACTGTTATTTTTCGTGTTGCGCAAGGTTTGCTGTAACTTTGCTAATGCAAATTCAGACAAAATGTGGTGCCAACTATAGGCAGCGTTTGGTTTGCAACCGAAAGGCAAGTGCAGTGCTTATTCAAAAGTTCGCTTTTGAGTCAAGGTATTGCCGAGCCGCCTCCTATCTTATACAAAGATAGTGAAAGATAAGCGCATAGCCAAGTTGAAGATGTGATTTTAGAACTTGGCATTGCCAAATAACCTTCTATTTATCTGTAAATATACAAAGAATGATGAAGACTAAACAAGAAATAATAGGTAACTGGTTGACCCGTTACACAAAAATGCCGCTTGATCATTTCAGCGATCATATTTTGCTGACCAATTTCAATAATTACGTGGATATGTTCTGCGAACAATGTGGCGTGGAAACTGTTGGTTTTGATGCCAACATGCGCGCAGCAACTGCAGACGGAATTACCATGATCAACTTTGGTATGGGCAGTCCGAATGCTGCGCTGATTATGGATCTGCTGGGAGCTATTCAGCCCAAGGCTTGTTTGTTCCTGGGTAAATGTGGCGGCATATCAGACAAAACTCATTTGGGTGACTACATTTTACCTCTTGCGGGTATTCGTGGCGAAGGAACCTCGAACGATTATTTCCCACCAGAAGTGCCGGCGCTGCCTGCTTTTATGCTACAACGTGCTGTGTCAACAGCTTTGAGAGACAGAAGTCATGACTATTGGACAGGAACGGTTTATACCACCAACCGTCGTGTTTGGGAGCATGATGAGCGATTCAAGGCTTATTTGCGTGAAACACGTGCTATGGCAGTAGATATGGAAACAGCAACTCTTTTCTCGTGTGGTTTCTATAATCATATCCCAACAGGAGCTTTATTGTTGGTTTCAGATAATCCGATGGAGCCTGATGGAGTAAAAACTGAAGAAAGTGACAATCGGGTGACTCGCGATTTCGCTTCGACGCATGTGAGAATTGGTATAGATAGTATGAAACTGATTATAGGTGAGCGTAAAACCGTGCGTCACCTAAAGTTTGATTGGTAATGGCAGGAACGTATCCTATAAAAAAGAAAACCCCTGGAATCACCTACGAACAGATTGTGCGCGATGTGCGTGCCGCCAATATTAAGCCTGTATATTTCTTAATGGGTGAGGAAAGTTATTATATTGATCGCGTAGCGGAGTTTATAGTCAATTTTCTGCTGACCCCCGAAGAACAGGATTTTTCGCTCGTCACACTCTTCGGTCTGGATACAGACGTCGATGCTATAATGACAGCTGCGCGGTCTTATCCGATGGGGGCGAAGTATAATGTAATTTGGGTAAAAGAAGCGCAAAACCTGAAACATCTTGACCGTTTGGAATTGTATTTCCGACAGGTTATGCCTACTACGGTGCTTATTTTTAGCTATAAAAATGGCAACATAGATCGGCGTATGAAAGTGGCATCACTTATCAGTAAGGAAGGGGTGCTGTTTGAATCGAAAAAATTGTATGACAGTCAGTTGCCAGTTTTTGTGCGCGATTATCTGAAGCGTCGCCGTGTGGGCATTGAACCCGAAGCATCTGAAATGCTGGCAGCTTTTGTGGGATCGGATTTAAACCGATTAGCGTCCGAAATGGACAAGTTAATTGTGTCACTTCCGGACAATGAGAAAGTTGTAACCACTCAGATGGTGCGACAGAATATTGGCGTGACGAGAAATTTTAATGTGTTTGAATTGCTCGACGCTTTAGGTGCGAAAGATGCCCTGAAGGTGTTTAGTATTGCGAAGTACTTCGACAGCAATCCCAAGGAAAACCCTATACAGATGATATTGCCTTCGCTCTTTAAGTATTTCTCGAATCTGATGCTGGCTTATTACTCGCCCGATAAAAGCGAACGCGGATTGGCGGCATGGTTGGGACTTACGGAATGGCAGGTTCGGAAGAATGTGATGCCTCCGATGAAAGTTTATTCTGGTGTGAAAGTAATGAATATTATTTCTGAAATACGACATACGGATGCACGTTCGAAGGGGGTAGAAAATCCTGCTACTTCGAATGGTGACTTAATGAAAGAATTGCTCTTTTTTATTCTGAATTAGAGGCAGCATCTCAGACTCTTTTCTCATGTTGTAAGTCTCAGTTTAAGGCTTGTATGCCCCCATAAAACAGATTGAGAATAGGGTTAGGCTATTAGCTGTAATAGCACGTATTACCCCGGCTTCTGCTTTGAAGAAGCCGGGGTTTTTTGTGCTTGTTCGGTTTTGAAATAGTCGAGGGTAGGGGCAATACCATTCGAAATTTCGAGGGGAAATAATTCGTTTGGTAAAAAAAGAGGTGAAAAGACCTTCAAATGTGCGGTATAGAGTGGTAAAAAATACTTTATCAGATGTGCACGTTGTGTTGGCTGGCTGGGCTAGCATTTGATTAAAATCTACTTTTTTACTTCTAAAACCACTCTGTATGGAAAAATAATAAATGTCAATATTTTTCGCACAAGGTGAATGATAGAATCCTTTGTATAAAAGGGTTTCTATATGTGTTTTAACAGAAAATACGTGATGAATGTCGGGTTGTAATTCAGGTGCTTATTTCTAAAATGAATGCAGGTCTATATTTATGGGGTATTGGTTTGATTTTTGAGTTACCTACGCAATTTTTTGGTCAATTATATGATGAATCCTTATTTTCAATGATAGGATGCTTCTCTTGAGGAATCAGTATGTAAGGGAGCGAGGTGGACATTTTGTAAATAAATGAACATGGCATTTTTTAGAACCGTTTGGGGAAAATAAATGGAATGAAAAAGCGTGTGGTTAATGTTGGATTAGGGTGTGGCATTTTAGATTCTTATATCAGGATTAAATGTGTTGTGTGTATAGAGTTGCTCTTTATGTTCAAGCTTAACAAGCTTGAAAGTATCATCGTTAGCAGAATGAAAAACTTAGGATATAGAGGCTAAATCTGCGTATAGTGTGTTGCTTAAGTATGGGTTTATGGCTTCATGTGAGTAATGTAATATTTGTATGTATTAACACCTATTTGATAATTGCAGACTGTTCTTTTATTCGTATGCGTCAGTCTTATCTGTACAATCTATTGTATCCGGTGCATACATGGCGTAGGTTTGCGTATTGCTATTTTCTTTCTTACAGAAGGGTGGGGGAGTGTGTGGTTGTAGGCTTGCGGATCAGGATGGCTGTATATGTATTGAATGGTGCGCTATATCGGTGCTGTATCGCTGAGCATTCATGCCTATTGTGATTCATCGCTTTGTGGGGACGCTAATACAAGACTTGTTGGTCACTTTTTCAGGATAATAGCGTATTGGAATCCGGCCCGTATTTTCTGTGGAGTGAGCTTTTGGATTTTAGAGCTTAATTTTTGAGTTCGTTTATCAGTACAGAAATACTTGATTAAGGCAAGTCTGAAACAGGTGAATTTAGCTTGTCACCCAGCAGTTTATTCCTTTGAACCTTCTGAAAATGTAAAATAGAACCTCTTGGTACGCTATTTCTACGTAAAAAAATGAGATTATATCATATAATGATATGTGTAGTTGGCAATAATGAATAATATCAGCTCTTGAAAATTCTAGATTGGAAGAATTTGGAAAGGCAAATTTTAAGCTTAAATCATTGATAATCAATTAGTTATGCTGTATTTAGCCTCTCAGGAATTGAATATATGGCAGAATTCAAGTATATGTTCAGTCTTATTTAATTGGTTTGATTCTTGCTTATTTTCGCTTGTTCTTGCTTTATGATAAAGCAATTTAAACATTTACAATAGAATAGTTACAGGTGTAAATATACAAACAGAAATGTTGTGTGTAAACAAATATTCGAGAATTTTCAATCTATGAATTCAGAATATAAATGTAGATAATTACAATCAGAAATTGCAAATCGTAAAGTGGTTTTGTTTAAAAATAATTATGCACTTCAATAAACCTAATATAACTATCTGTAAACCAATAAATAAGCTAATTAGTTAATTCAAATCTACATTTAATAATAGGCTTTTTATGCATAATAATATTTTTGTGTGAATATAACAAATATAAAATATGAATACTCATTGATTATCAAATAGAAACATGATTTTATTAAAGTAGAAGTATAAATTCACTCGCTTTTCCGAATTTTTCTATGTAAAATTATTTCGAAGTGTAAATATTGAAATGTAAACATGTGATATATTAATGTAAAATACGATTTAAAAGTCTGAGTCACAAAATAAAATCTACAATTGTTGTTCTTTTTCCCTTTTGTGTGTATCTTTGTAAACGAAAAATGGCGACGGTATAGATTATCTCTTTTAATCGAAGCTGAACTGTCACTATCAAAGCACGGAATTTTGTGGCCATTCGTATCGTACTTATGATGCTATTCGGTTTTTTGCTTCAAGGTATGAAGCATGCCAGTGATTTGCATTCATCATAGCGAGTGGGCTATGTACTGCTTCCCTCTCTATATATAATATAGTCATAACAGAAGCACCTTTGCCGCTAGACAGATTGTTCCATTTTTCTGAACAAAACCCCCTGTTTCATTTAGTTAAAATTAGGGTCCCATCGTCTAATGCCTATTATATGTGTTGCGATGGTCTTCAAAAAGTAGTTAGCAATGAAAAATAGAATTAAGGAAGTGATGGAGTATGCCAATTTGTCGCAACAGGATTTTGCGGCTCGTTTAGGAATTTCGGCTGCTTCGCTTTCCAGTATATTTACCGGACGTACCAATCCTACCAATAATCATGTATCAGCCATACATCGGGCATTTCCTGAAATAAATGTTAATTGGATAATGTTTGGTGAAGGTAATATGATTTGTGGAAATGCTCAGTCTGAAGAGCAGGAAGAGGGTGCAATCGACTTGGAAGGTGATGGGGCGGAACGAATGCTCGAGGCTGATGGCCAGTCGTCTGTATCTTCAGGTTTGCCTGATGCCCATGCACAATCTCATGTGGCAGAAAATCGTATGGGGACTGGTAACTTTTATCAAGGCGGACGTACGCAAACTGCTATTAAGGAAATGTCCACCCATGCAAGCCGGCAATCATCGTATGGTTTCGGAATTAGTATGGACAGACCTCAGCGTAAGATTAAAGAAATTCGCGTTTTCTTTGACGATGGTACATACGAAGCATTTGTGCCTTCAAACAAGAATTAGCCGTAGTGTTCCCATCCTGTTTTTTGCATGTCAAGATGAGTAAGTTCTTAATTCATTTGGATATGCCAATTTTTTGTTTCCACGTACATCTATAATCAGAAGAGCAATATCTTTATATGAATAAATTACAGCAACGCATAGCATCACTTTTGAAGTCACTGAATCAAGGAATTTATGAAAAGGAGAATGAAACCGCTTTGGCCTTATTGGCGGCGTTGGCCGGAGAGAGTATTTTGCTTTTAGGTCCTCCGGGTGTTGCCAAGTCAATGGTGGCACGTTGCTTGAAGCATGCATTTGTCGAAGCTCAATCGTTTGAGTATTTGATGTCGCGCTTTTCTACACCCGATGAAATATTTGGTCCTGTCAGTATCTCTAAATTAAAGACTGACGATCAGTATGTGCGTGTTACCGACGGATATTTGCCTTCGGCTGATGTCGTGTTCTTGGATGAGATATGGAAAGCGGGTCCGGCTATACAGAACAGTTTGCTAACCGTATTGAATGAAAAGCTTTTCAGGAATGGACATACCGAAGAACATCTGCCTTTGAAACTCTTGGTAGCAGCATCTAATGAACTTCCTGCCAAAGGAGAAGGGCTTGAAGCTTTATGGGACCGTTTCTTAATCCGCGTAATTTGTCACAACATTGAAAATGAAGAAACCTTTCAGCAAATGCTGGTGGACGAAACCATAGGCTTTGCTGATGGTGGTGCTAAAAGTGAACCGTTGTCTGAGGCAATTACGGATTTGGAATACACCCTGTGGCAAAAAGAATCGCGCAATTTGCCCCTTACCAATGACGTGCTTCTGGCAATCAGTTCTATACGTCAGAAAGTGCAGCATGTTCAAATGGCAGATTTGGAATTGCCTCGAAATATTTACATAAGCGATCGTCGTTGGAAACATATAATTCGTTTGCTCAAGATGTCGGCCTATATTCATGGTTGTAAAAGTGTAGAGGCACCCTTACTGCTTCCGCTGTTTCATTGTCTGTGGAATGAACCAGATGAAATCCCCCACGTACAACGCATTGTTATCGAAGCCATATTTAGTCCTGTGGTAAACAAACTCATGGATTTGCGGAATGCTGTTAAGGCAGATTTGCGTGCTTGTCGGGCTAAAGAAGCGTTAAGTAAGGCAATTCGCGAAAATGATCATCGCGACGATAACCTTTTGATTGTAGATCGTTTCTTTTATCAAATAGATAATCACGGAACCGGTAATTCGTTTGTGTTCATAACCGATTTCAAACAGCTACCTACTCGTCAACCCGGTAAAGCTTCCATGTCTGTTCAAGGGGCTATTTATGCTGACCCCATGAATCCCAAGCGAACCATAGTCCGCATGTCTACTCCCGACTTGAACAATGTGATTCGCCAGCATCATGTGGAGCATGTAACTCTTTGTCGTGACGATGCCCATATCTACATAAACGGCATAGCTTTTAAAATGCGAGTAAAAGGGGCTGCTTTGCTGAATCCGGCTGCAGGAACCATAGGTAGTGGTGAGTCCATTAGTGTCAACCCATTATCATCAACCCATTACGAGGAAGATATTGAGTACCTCTGCACGAATTTGGATGATGTCAAGCAGAAAGTGCAAAGTAATATTTTTACAGACAAGTCCACGCTCAATGCTGTAAATGTCTATGTACAATCTCTCTATAAACAAATAGCCCTTGTTCGGGCTGATATTTGCAAACTGCTTTATGATGAAGTATGAAAAACGAGTAAATCAGTCAACTGCAGAAAGTCAGCAAATAGAAGCTTATCTGAAACTGTTGCAAACCTATGCTGAAACCGGACAATGTCTTTCTGTTGAAAACAGCTATAGCTTAGTATCGTTGAAGGCATTGACCGATGAAGAAACTCTGTTTTCCTTTTCTTACAGTCATGAGGCGCTTTTAGACTATTTACAGCAAATCATGACAGACGACTTTGTGCGCAGTCGAGTTGCAGATAATCAAATTTTGCAGCGTGTGTTTGTCGACACCATGATTCAATTTGTGACACAGAATCTGCAAAAAGCCCAGTATCAGTTACAGCGTACCCGTGCCGAAATAAACGCGCTGTGCGAGGCGTACGAATGGAGCATAGTGCGACGTCAACAAGGATGGGAAAATCTGCTGTTTCAAGTTGAAGACAAATATAGCCGGCAAGGTTTTGACTCCTCATTTTACCGACATGAATTCGAGCAGCATACCAAGTATGTCGAAGAGGCTATGTGGAGCAATTTTCTTGAAGAGTGGAATTATCAGATTAAATTAAAGTTGGCTGAAGGACAACGGCAATTTTTGGCAGAGCGCGCAGCCACTCATGCAAAGCTCCTTCATACCAATTTGCAAGGCGTTTCCGATTATGTAACCAGTCATCATATTCAAACGGCAGATTTTCTGCAAGTGTGGGCATTGATGGGCGGACGCTGGAATACCTTAGAATTTGAACGCCTGTATCGTGTGGCTCTTTTGCAGCGTAAACACAGCGAACTCGTTAAAGTGGTGGAACGTATGGGACGTACCACCCAAACTGACGGGGTGCAGTACTTGACTGTAGCATCCGGAGTTGAGGAAAAATTGAATAGTGCAGCTAAAAGCGACATTGAAGGTATAACTATCGGGCAGAATTTCAACGCATTGTTGCCAATCGAGTTAGCTCAATTTTTAGATGTCGACATGGAGAACGTATTCCTGACAAAGTATGTGGCTGGACGTTTGCAGGTTTTCGACTATCAAAGCCGGATGCTGCGTTCGGCGTGTAGTCTTACGCATCAACAAGCTGTACCAAAAGGCCCTGTTATAGTATGTGTCGACTGTTCTGGAAGTATGTATGGTGAGCCACGTCAAATAGCCCAATCGTTGATGATGCGCGTAAGCGAACTCTGCTATGCACAGCATCGTGAATGTTATCTCATCGCCTTTTCCGTTCACGCACGTCCTATTGATGTTTTGCGCAATCGAACACAGCTGTTGCAATTCTTTTCGCAACCATCTGTTGGCAATACTAATGCCTGCGAGATGCTTGACACCACGTTTACCCTGCTTCGCTCCGGTGGACGCCATTCCGGTGCTGATGTGTTGTGGGTAACAGACTTTCGCATTCCGCTTCCTCCAGTTACTTATTTGCAGTCTATCCGTCAGTTTCGTCAGCAAGGCACCCGTTTCTATGGTTTACAGATAGGCATAGCCGAAAATAGGTGGCTCAGTCATTTTGACGAAATATTCAATATTTCCCAAGTGAAAATGTCTAAGTAGATATAGGGCAGGATATACGTCATGTTGAATGCGATTCAATGATTAGCTATAATGCATCTGTTTTGCTCAAAAAGTGGTAATTAGCGTGTAAAAAGTAGAAATATGCTTACTAAAAAGCAGCGTTAACATAAAATTAATCGCTAAATGTTGTCTGCTTCAGAATAAATAACTATCTTGCACTCAGTTAGGAAGTTGTTTGGCTACTGCTTCATTTCGTTTTGGATTCTAAGGTTGGAAATTATTCCTTAATAGCAGATACAGGAAACATTCTTGTGATGACAGCAATGCTTGCCGGAGCAAAATTCAACGAAGTGTAGAAGGTTAATAAATGTAGCCTCAAATGATTATCCGACTTTTACTATGATAGGCCGCCAGTCTGTATTTTTCTGGTTTCTAGGGCGATACTTACTCACATTCAATAACCTTTTAACGCTGTCTGTATCATGATTCATAAAATGCCAGAACTGCCATATGCGCAGCATGCTCTTGAACCCATTATGAGTGCTGAAACATTGTCGTTTCATTTTGGTAAACATCTCCAAACCTATCTCGACAATGTGAATAAACTGATTGTGGGCACACCTTATGCCGAAATGCCGCTCAAGGAAATCATAGCCAAGGCTTCGGGACCCATATATAACAATGCGGCCCAGGCATGGAATCACATCATGTTCTTTAAGCAGCTCACCCCACAGCCTGTTGCCATGAGTTCTACAATATGTCAGGCTATTACCAGCAGGTTCGACAGTATTGACAATTTCCGGAAACAATTCACCGAAGCAGCCGTTGGCCTTTTTGGATCCGGATGGGTGTGGCTCGCATTAGACGAGCGTCACGAACTTCAGTTGTTGGCATTGCCCAACGCCGGAAATCCCATAACTCACAATATGCGTCCGCTCTTCTGCATCGACGTATGGGAACATGCTTACTATATCGACTATCGCAACCGTCGTGCCGAATATGTCGAAAAGTTTTGGAATCTCATCGATTGGCAGAAAGTCGAGCGCCGCATGACTCTTGACGATTCACCCTTATTTTACTAATCCGAACACCTGTTTTCGACAGTGTTCATTTTTTACACTTAATATATTTATGAAGAAGTATTATTGCGTAGTTTGCCAGTGGGTTTACGATCCCGCTGTTGGCGATCCTGATGGAGGTATAGAACCTGGAACTGCATTTGAAGATATTCCCGATGATTGGGTGTGCCCTCTTTGCGGTGTAGGTAAAGATCAGTTTGAACTGGTTGAAGAATAATCAACGTATGTTTGTTACAAGTTTGAAGTCTACCTTTTTTGATAGTCTTCACTCATATTGTAACAAATAGTGCAACGGGCAATCATTCGCATTGAGCAATGGTTGCCCGTTCTTTTAGATAAGATAGGATGCGGCTCGGCAATACTTTGAATCAGTAGCAAAAAGGTGTGGGGTTTGGAGCTATGTTGCATCGTGTGGGTAATCACCATTACGAGTAAATGCCAATCGTAATTTTTTGACTTTGTGCTTCTACCTGTTCTTCAACGTACAACTTTCAATCACTTTGAAAGGGTAAACATTTCGCGGCTTCGGGTGCGTAGAGCGGATTTAATAAATTCGTGTGGGTAATGACCATTACGAGTAAATGCCAACCGTAATTTTTTGATTTTGTGCTTCTACCCGTTCTTCAACGTACAACTTTCAATCACTTTGAAAGGGAAAACATTTCGCGGCTTCGGGTGCGCAGAGCGGATTTAACAAACAGGTGAATAAAGGTGAAAATGAACGGGTTCGCCTTTAGCTTCATTGCAAGGCGGAATGAGCGGGTGTGGAACCGATTAGGGCGTTTCTCTGAAAACGCTGATTATCAGTAGTTCCGAGATTCTGCGAACTGGCTCGGAACTATTTCAAACAAGCTCGGAACTAATTTCGACTGGCTCGGAACTAATTCGGATAATCGCGGAGCAAATTTTGACGATAGCTCATCGCGTGGTTTAAACAACGGCAGACAGATGGAATAATAGACTGATTATTTTCATATAATTTCACTTACTCGACGGCTTGCTGTTTAACATTTACGGCAAAGGGATAGGTGAGGATTGTAACGTTTAGCCATACAAAACGTTACAGAACCAAAAAAAATGGATTTCGGGGAGCATGTGTTGCATCTCTGGCTCGGAACTAATTCGGATAATCGCGGAGCAAATTTTGACGATGGCTCATTGCGTGGTTCAAACAACGGCAGGCTGATGGAAAAATAGGCTGATTTTTTTATATGATTTCACTTACCCGACGGTTTGCTGTTTAACATTTACGACAAAGGGATAGGTGAGGATTGGAACGTTCAGCCAAACAAAACATTACAGAACAAAAAAATGGATTTCGGGGAACATGTGTTGTATCTTTGCAGTAGCAAAGTCAGGCTGCACCTCAGCATAACTTTTGAAAAGTAGTTTTCAAGTTCTGCATTCGGTTTGCACTGACATTGCCTATGGCAATAAAAGCAACACTGCAGCATCGATAAGTACACATTAGCCTAAATGGATGAAAAACAGTACTCCTTATTTATTCAGCGTTCTTAGAAATTTTGTTACCACAGAAAGTAAGATAGGTAGGCTTCATTGTTCTGCATTCGGTTTGCACTGACATTGCTTCAGCAATAAAAGCAGCACTGCAGCATGGATAAGCTGCACATTAGCCTAAGTGGGATGAAAAAACAGTATTCCTTATTTATTCATTTAGCATGTCTTAGACATTTTGTTACCACAGAAAGTAAGATAGGTAAGCTTGCCTGAAACCCGGGATGTGTTGTTGAGTTTTACTACATGCTTTTGCTACTGAGCCAATTCTTTCGCTCAAAATCGAGTTTTTGGCTTGGTATTGCGCTTACCTTTCGCTATTTTTGTATAAAATAGGATGCGGTTCGGCAATACCTTCACCCAAAATCAAGCTTTTGGTTTGGTATTGCGCTCACCTTTCACTATTTTTGTACCTAAAAATCATGCAATTAGGCAAAGTTACATCCACTTAATAGGTGTTTTGTTGCAAATCTACCATATTAAAATGGTAAGAACTTTAAGTGTTGTTCGTTGAAAAATCAGTGTAAACCGGATGCTGATTTATGCTAAGATGCAACTTAACTTTAATATATTAAGTAGCTGTTGAAAGATACCTAATTATAAACCACTTTAGGACAGCTACTTACTAATCTACATATACTTTAAAGTAGTCGCTCTTCAAGCATGCCGCATATTATTTCGGTTGCGGTTCTGCTTCGAGATACATACTATACATATTACTAATCATGTTTCAACAATGAAAAAAATTCTTCTCATCGTGGCCGGCTTGTTTCTGGGCGTAGCTGGGTTTACCGCTCACCAGGCCAAGGCGCAAACGTCCACAAGCTCAGCACTTACTCTGGAGGATATTGCTGCTGGCAAGTACTCACCCAGGTATGTTTACGGTGTAACGCCCATGCGCGACGGCGAAAGCTATTCACAACTCTCTGATGACAGCAAGCGCATCATTCGCCGTTCGTTCAAAGACGGACGCGAACTGGGGGTTGTGTTTGACGTAGACAAAGCCCGTGGCGACAAAAAACTCAGAGCCATCGACGGCTACATCATGGCGCCCGACGAACGCCACATTTTGCTGCGCACCGAAACCCGCCCCATCTATCGCCGTTCATACACAGCTGTTTACTACATCTACGATGTTGAAAACGGCACCTACGAACCGCTGTCTGAAGGTGGTCCGCAGCAAATGCCTATTTTCTCGCCCGATGGCAATGTCATAGCCTTTGCACGCGACAACAACCTCTTCGTCGTGAAACTGCTTTTTGGCAATGCCGAAACGCAGGTAACAAAGGATGGTAAGTTCAACGAAGTACTCAACGGCATTCCCGACTGGGTGAATGAAGAGGAATTTGCCACCAACCGTTCGTTCGACTTTTCAGCCGACAGCCGCATGCTGGCTTGGGTTCGTTACGACGAATCGAAAGTTCCCGTCTATGCCATTCAGGAATTCAAAGGTTCCTACCCCACCCGTTCGGAATACGACGAATACCCCGGCGAATATCGCTACAAGTATCCGGTTGCCGGTGCCAAGAACAGCGATGTTTCGGTACACACCTACGACATCAAGGACCGCGTGACGCGCACCCTGAAAGTGCCTCTCGATGCCGACGGCTATGTGCCCCGCATTCACTTCACGTCCGACCCCAACAAATTGGCTGTCGTTACGCTGAATCGTCACCAAAACCAAATGGACATTTACATGGCCAACCCGCGTTCAACGGAGTGCAAACTGGCTGTACGCGAAACGAACCCCAAATATGTAACCGATCAGGCCTATGCCAGCCTCAAGTTCTACGGCGACCACTTTGCCTACATCTCTGACCGCTCGGGCTACAAGCACATCTATTGGTACAACCTCAATGGTCAGCTCGACCGTCAGGTAACGAAAGGAAACTACGACGTAAGTGCCTTCTATGGCTATGATGCTGCCAGCGGCCGCTTCTTCTACGCTTCGCACCAGGAAAGTCCGCTGCGCACAGCCATCTACTCGGTTGACCGCAATGGTAAAACCAAAAAGTTGTCGAAAGAAGTTGGTACGAACAATGCTACCTTCAGCACTTCGATGAAATACTTTATGAACGTGTATTCATCAGCGCAGCAGCCGCCCGTTACCACGCTGTGTGCTGCCAACGATGGCAAGGTGCTCAAAACGATGGTCGACAACAGCGAACTCAAATCGGCTGTTGCTGCCATTTCGGGAAAGAAGGAATTTTTCACCTTCACCACTACCGAAGGTGTGAAACTGAACGGCTGGATGGTTAAGCCGCGCGATTTCGATGCTCAGAAAAAGTATCCCGTCATCATGTACCAATACTCAGGTCCCGGTTCGCAGGAAGTAACCGATTCATGGAACATGGGCTTCTACCCCGGTACGGTATTCGAAAGCTACATGGCCGCTCAAGGTTTTGTATTTGTATGTGTCGATGGTCGCGGAACGGGTGCCCGTGGTGCCGACTTTGAAAAGTGTACGTACTTGAAGCTTGGTGAACTGGAATCGAAGGACCAGGTTGAAGCAGCCATTTATTTGGGTTCACTGCCCTACATCGACAAAAACCGCATTGCCATTTGGGGCTGGAGCTTTGGTGGTTTCAACACCCTCATGTCGATGAGCGAAGGCCGCAACGTATTCTGCGCCGGTGTTGCTGTAGCTGCTCCTACCAACTGGAAATACTACGACACGGTATATACCGAACGCTACATGCGCACCCCTGCCGAAAACGCTGCCGGTTATGCCACGAACCCCATTCAGCGTGCCAATGCGCTCCACGGCGACTTGCTGCTCATTCACGGAACGGCCGACGACAACGTGCATTTCCGCAACTTTACCGAAGTGAGCGAAGCCTACGTTCAGGCTGGAAAGTTGTTCCGCCAGCAGGTTTACACCAACCGCAACCACTTTATTATGGGTGGCAACACGCGTCTGCATTTGTTCCGCACGCTCAACAACTTCTTTGTTGAAAAACTGAAATAAGCCAAGCCCTCTGGCTATACACACAAACACCCCGTTGACAATCAGTAAATGTCAACGGGGTGTTTTTTATTGAACCAAAAAAGTTCATATATGACATGCTTGTGGGCTATGAGCACCGAGATTCGAAAGGATTTATGGATTTTTCAAATGCGAATCCATATAAAATGATTCATTAAGCGAAGAACGATGCGAAGTGACTTTCGCAAAACTATCCCTTAAACAGGAGTTTTCGCAAAAAGTTGCACCATACTTATACACTCTACCGAAAAATAGCGTACTTTTGCTTGCGCAACGACCAGGTGCAACCATTCATCGGATGACAACGGCTACGACCTACTCTTTGCAGCAAAGCTGTTCCCTTGCAGCAACTTACTCTTCAACCGACCTTCACACCTTCTTCATCATGAATTTCAGAACCATTGTCAGTCTGCCGGAACGCAGCATACAACTTTCACCCCAATCCAGGGTTATGACCATCGGTTCGTGCTTTGCCGAACACATCGGGAAACATTTGCAGGCGTGTATGCGCCCTGATTTTCTGAACATCAACCCCACGGGGGTACTTTATAACCCGGGGAGCATTTACAATGCGTTGGTCGACTTGATGGCTCCTTGTTTCACTTCCCTTGAACCTTTTGCTTTCAAGGCTTCGGACGGAATGTGGCATCATTGGCTCTATTCAACGAAATACGTTGGTCAGAGCAAAGAGGAACTGATTAAGCTGATTCATGAGGAATGGATTGAGGCCAAAAGGGTGTTTACCGAAATGGATGTGTTGCTCGTTACTTTCAGCACCGACCACGCTTACTACCTGACTGCCGAGGGCGAAATGCAGGGCTGTCTGGTGGCTAACTGCCATAAACAGCCGGGACGAATGTTTGCCGAGGAGGTGCTCGACCCTGACGAACTGTATGAGTCATGGGGCAACTTGCTGCACAGCCTTTTATCGGCCAACCCTAAGTTGCAGGTGGTGTTTACCCTTTCACCCTACCGCTATCTGAAATACGGACTGCACGAAAATGCGCTGAGCAAGGCGCGCTTGCTACAACTCATCGACAAGCTTTGCCAAACGAACGAACGCATTTTCTATTTCCCGACCTACGAAATAATTACCGACGAATTGCGCGACTATCGCTTTTACGATGCCGACATGAGTCACCCGTCGCAACAGGCCATCGACTATGTGTGGGAACAGTTTGCTGACTGGTGCTTTACGCCCGAAATGCACGAGTATGCGCGCGACCGGCAACTCATTTGGCGCGATGCACAACACCGACCGATGAACCCCGACAGCACGGAATACCGGAATTTTAAAATAAAAGCCGACGAACGACGCCGACTGTTTGAAAAAAAATGGAACGAAAAGCTGTAAATGCTAATTCCACTACGAACAAAATTAACAGCATAATTCATTCATCTTACGTTATGCCTTATTCCATTGAAAACATTGCAACGCTGATTGGCGCACGCAAAATTGGCTCACAGCCGGCCGAAATCGACTGGCTGCTTACTGACAGCCGTTCTTTGGCTTTTCCTGAAACGACTCTTTTTTTCGCCTTGCGCACAAAGCTGGGCGACGGACACCAATACATTGCCGACCTTTACCGACGGGGCGTTCGTAACTTTGTGGTGGGAACGCTTCCTGCTTCGCACGACACGGTTTTTCCCGATGCTAACTTTCTGCTGGTGGTCAGTCCGCTCAAGGCATTGCAACGCCTTGCCGAACGTCACCGCGAAGAATTCAGCCAGATTCCCGTAATCGGTGTCACGGGTTCGAATGGTAAAACGGTGGTTAAGGAGTGGCTGTATCAGTTGCTTTCGCCTTCGAAACACGTAACGCGTTCACCACGTTCGTATAACTCGCAAGTGGGCGTTCCGCTCAGCGTATGGTTGCTCGATGCGCACACGCAGGTGGGCATATTCGAAGCGGGCATTTCGCAACCCGACGAAATGCAGGCCTTGCGGGCCATGATTCAACCTACGATTGGTGTGATGACCAACATCGGACCGGCTCATCAGGAGAACTTTGCTACAATCGAGGAAAAATGTCATGAAAAGCTGAGTTTGTTTAAAGATGCGCAGGTTATCGTTTACTGTGCAGACGATCCTGTGGTAAGCGAATGCGTGTGCACTTCGCTTTACACGGGCGACTTACTGGCTTGGTCTACATCCGACCCGCAACGTGCGCTCTATATCAACAGCATCGACAAAACAGAGTGCCGCACGCACATTGTTTATACTTACTTGGGACGGCAGAACCAACTCTGCATCCCCTTTACCGACGAAGCTTCTATCACAAACTGTTTGCATTGCCTGGCGGTATGCTTGTATCTACACGTGCCCGAAACGGATATCGCAGCACGCATGGAGCAACTGGAACCGGTGGCTATGCGGTTGGAAGTGATTCAGGGTATGCGCAACTGCACGCTCATCAACGATACTTACAACTCGGATGTGGCTTCGCTCGACATTGCGCTCGACTTTATGAACCGCCGTCCCGAACAGCAGAAAAGCAAGACGCTCATTCTGTCGGACATTCTGCAAACGGGGCTGAACGTGAATGAATTGTACGGCAAAGTGGCTGAAATGATTGAACGAAGGGGCATTGACCATCTGATTGGCGTGGGTCCGGAAATTTCTTCGGCTCACTCGCTTTTCAAATTAAAAAAGACGTTCTTCGCTTCGAGTAGGGATTTGCTTGACAGTGGCTTGCTGAACACGCTGAGCAACGAACGGGTGCTGATTAAGGGCTCGCGACAATTCGGCTTCGAAGAACTGACGGCAGCTTTGTCGCTGCGTGCGCACGAAACGACACTCGATGTAAACCTGGAGGCTATTGCGGAAAACTTGAATTTTTACCGTTCGTTCATGAAGCCTGAAACCAAAATCACTTGCATGGTTAAGGCTTCGGCTTACGGTGCAGGAGCGGTGGAAATTGCCAAAACGCTGCAGGACCGCGGTGTTGACTATCTGGCTGTGGCAGTGGCCGACGAGGGTGCCGAGCTTCGCCGCTCAGGTATTACGGCGGGCATCATTGTGATGAATCCTGAAATTTCGGCTTTCAACACGCTGTTTGCCTACGACTTAGAGCCCGAAGTGTACAGTTTCAAGTTGCTCGATTCGCTCATTCGTGCTGCCGAGAAAGAGGGTATCCAGTCCATGCCGGTGCACATCAAGCTCGACACGGGCATGCACCGCCTTGGCTTTAATCCGCTGACCGACATTCCGGTGCTGATTGACCGTCTGCACCACCAAACAGCAGTTATTCCGCGTTCTGTGTTCTCGCATTTTGTGGGTTCCGATTCTCCCGATTTCGACGAGTTCTCTGCCCGTCAGTTCAAACTGTTCGATGAGGCTTCGAAAAGTCTGCAAGCGGCATTTCCGCATAAAATATTGCGCCACATTTGCAACAGTGCGGGCATTGAGCGCTTTCCGGAACGCCACCTCGACATGGTGCGCCTGGGTCTGGGACTTTACGGCATCGACCCCATTGACAATCGCCGCTTGCACAACGCTACTTCGCTGCGCACCACCATCCTGCAAATCAGAGAGGTGCCTAAGGGCGACAGCATAGGCTATTCGCGCAAAACGACGGTCGACCGTGATTCGCGCATTGCAGCTATCCCCATCGGCTATGCCGACGGGTTGAACCGCCACTTGGGCAATCGCCGTGGTTACTGCCTGGTAAACGGATACAAAGCTAACTACATGGGTAACATTTGCATGGATGTTTGCATGATTGACGTTACCGACATTCCTTGCCATGAAGGCGACACGGTTGAAATATTTGGCGACAACCTGCCTGTAACGGTATTGTCGGATTTGCTCGACACTATTCCTTACGAAGTGCTTACTTCGGTGAGCAACCGCGTAAAGCGTGTGTACTTTCAGTAAAGAAACTGACTGATTATTTACACAACTTGCATTCAAACATAAAGTAAACGGACAGTAAACCTTGACTGATTCAAGATTACTGTCCGTTTTCAAAAAATAAACACACTTTTTCGCACACGCTTATTTTTCCGCACTTTTTGTTATGAAAATTCCTTCGATAATGCTGAAATGTGCCACTGCGTTGCTGGCATCGCTAACCATTTGGATTTCATTAGTTTGCTGCCAATTGGGCGAATACCAGGACAAACTATGGCTGCACCGCACTAATTCGCTGGAGAAAATGGAAGAGAAAGAGGCACGTTTCCCGAACTATGAAATAGACTTGGTTTACCGCGAAAAAACGGGTACGTTTGATGTGACGCACGATGCTGACACTACCTTTCACCTTTCGCTCGATGCTTACTTGCATTCCATCAAAACGGATTCCGACAGTGTGTGGCTCGATATTAAAAACCTGAATGAACACAACATGAAGGCTGCACGAAACCGACTGGAACAACTGTGCCAGAAGTATGCCATTCCGCGTCGGCACTTTATCGTAGAAACGCGCAACCTGAATGCTTTGGCGCATTTTACACAGGCGGGATTCTACACTTCGTACTATGTGGATTTTCCGAAGCCTTCGAAACTCGACGACGAAGCCATTGACACGTGCATTGCGCATTTGCAGCGCGTGGCCGATTCGCACAAAGTATGTGCCCTTTCGTTTCCTGGTTGGTGGTATGCCGATATTCACGAAAAACTGCATCGCGACATCGACTTGCTGACGTGGAAACACCGCACTACAGAATTGGGCATGCTGTTCTTTCCGCACAACCGCCGTATGCTGGCCGATGAGCAGCTGAAGGTGATTCTTGTGAAATCGCCCAGTGAGTACCATCGATAAGGAAAGAAGGGAGGAAAGAAATAATCAGACATTACAAACAATCGGAGGTTTTGAAATCCAGATATTCCTTAGGAACACCGCGACTTCAAAACCTCCGATTATCGTGTAAACAACTTTGAAAGAGTTGGATTTACATCTTACTTAAAAAGTCGGCCAGCGTGGTATCTTGGCGAATGTAGCCTTCGGTTACCAAGCGATCGTAAACATTGTTTCCGACAACGCGGTCGTACTCTTCTTCCAGTTTTCCTTGTTTGTAGAGTTCATAAAAATAGCGCCAGTGTCGGCCGCCATGCCGTCCTTTGTGCGTTTCGAGTTCACGTCCGCCATTGATCATCTTTTGCAAGAACTGTTCGCGGCCTCGAATGGTGAAGTGATAGATATAGATGGTAGCATTTGCCTGCTTTTTCGGGAACATGGCCACTTTGTGATTACCCATCGAAATCTGCAAATAACCGGCTGCGCGGTGTGCCACTTTGTAGGTGTAACGTCCGTAAATGGAATAAGGCGACAGGTTGTAATCATTGGGCTGCGGTATGGGCAACACTCGTTTATCCCACTGCCAATAGGGACGCGCATCGTCGGGAAGCATGTTGTAAAGGCAACATCTGAGCACATTGCGGTCAGTTTGGCCCAACTCATTTTTCAAATTGCCCGAAGGAGCGTACCAAAACTCATCGGCATCGGCATTGATAATCCAATCGGCATGATACTTAGTTTTGGCCAACCATGCCATGCGGTCGACCCACTTTTTTTGTTCGTATCCACTCGATTTTTCTTCTATCACCTCAACAATCCATCCTTTCTTTACATAGCGTGCCAGAATTTCGGGCGTATGGTCGGTTGAATTATTGTCGGTTACGATAAAGGCATCCACACCCATTTGCTTGTGATACTGCAAATGGCGTTCTATCATGTCTTCCTCATTTTTTACCAACAAGGTCATGACGATGCGCGGATTGGGCGTCCGACGGAAACTTTGGGGTAAATCGGCCACTGCCCTGAGTATTTTAGTTACCAAACTTGTGCTCATTGTGTTTTGCTTTAATCGTAAATTGCGAAGCGGTTCTGAAGATTGCGATTTCCTTGCTGTCAAAAAAAAACATCGGTTTATCACTCGGTTTTGACTCTGACCCAGCGGCCGCACGATGCCACGAAGTCGACACTGTCTTGCCGGCTTGTCCATTGTTCGGGCATGATAACTGTTTTTTCGACCGACGGATTGAGCCAGGCTGCCCACCAGCTGAAGGTACTGTTGCAAATAATGTGGTGTTTGCAACAGCTCATAAGCATCATGTCCTGCCAGCTGTCGGCTCCTTTGTTCCAATCGATGTATTGGGCATTTTCAAGGGGCAGATTGGCTTTTACCCAATCCAAATCTTCGGAAAAAACGTAGAAGTGCGGATTACTTACGTACTTCTTGATTTCGCTGACAGCATGCTTGTAGTAGGGCAACTGACAAATGCAACCGATGGTATCGTAGTGTTTCGGATTCAGATAATCGCCTCGACGAATATGAATGGACACGGCCTGTGGGTCGTTTTGTATCTGCTCCATCATTTGTTGGGATGAACGATTGGCCAAAGCGGGATTAAAGGTGAAACATTCACGCACCTCGTCTTTCACCTCGCTGAAATAGCGTTCAGACTGATAAAAACCTTTGAAATAGACCAACGGCCAAACGTATTGGCATGTGTAGGGCTCCATGCGACCATGCTGTTTACGCTCAACAATGGTACGGAAAAAGAGGAACTCAAGCACTTTCTTTAGGGGTTGGTTCATGCAGAATTCCGTACGGGGCAAGCCAAACACTTTATGCAATTCATAACCGTAATGCACATTGTAGTGCATCATGTCGGTTAAATCGATGCGTACATTGCTGAAGCGTTTGCGCATTTGTAAATAAAATGCGTATATAAACATCTGGTTTCCCAGTCCGCCGATCATTTTTACCAGTCTCATACTTTATAGCTGTGTATAACAGACAGCTGTCCGATCAATGGGCTCGGACACCTATTTTATTATATATATGTGTAATCGTTAAATACTTCTCGCCAAAGTTACAATTTTTTGCCTCATTACGTGGATTTCTGTGGTGCAAAAATGTTTCATTTGCCAAATAATGGGCAAAAGGCTACTTAACCATGCGCTCACCTTTCACTATATTTGAAGAATATAGGAGGCGGTTCGGCATAGCCAAGTTGAAAACTGCGTCTTCAACTTGGCTATGCTCTCACCTTTCACTATATTTGCACTAAGCTAAGCAACCGGTGCGCAAACCAACCGGATGTTTTAGCTAAAAATGACCCTTTTGGAACTCCGGTCTACTCTTGTCCGATTTCAAAAAACAGTATTTACTCTTCACCAAATTATTACACATGGAAAAAAGCGACAGCATTGTTATTATACCTACTTACAACGAAAAGGAAAACATCGAAAGCATCATCCGTGCCGTACTGGCACTGGAGGAGCATGCGTTTCACATCCTGATTATTGACGATGGTTCGCCCGACGGAACGGCTGCTATCGTGAAACGACTGATGGCTGATGAATTCAAGAACGAAATACACTTGATTGAACGCAAAGGTAAATTAGGATTGGGTACGGCTTACATTGCAGGTTTCAAGTGGGCCATCGAACAGGGCTATGACTATGTGTTCGAAATGGATGCCGACTTTAGCCACGACCCCAAAGACTTGCCGCGCCTTTACAATGCCTGCGCCAAAGAGGGCTACGATGTGGCTATCGGTTCGCGCTATGTGAGCGGCGTGAATGTGGTGAACTGGCCTATGGGACGTGTGCTGATGAGCTACTATGCTTCGAAGTATGTGAGAATGGTTACGGGTGTGCCTATTCATGATACTACTGCTGGATTTAAATGTTACCGACGCCGTGTACTTGAAACCATCAACCTGGATGCCATCCACTTCAAGGGATATGCTTTCCAAATTGAAATGAAATTCACGGCCTACAAATTGGGCTTCAAGGTAAAAGAGGTGCCTGTGATTTTTGTAAACCGTCAACTCGGTACCAGCAAAATGAGCGGTGGCATCTTCAGCGAGGCTTTGTTCGGCGTGATGCGCCTGAGATGGTATGCACTCACAGGAAAAATCAAACCGCGCTGCTGATAAATTTGCCGTTTGTATACTCCAAATAATATTCTGCTAAACACATACAACACAAAACAGCTATGCACTTTCGCATTCAACTCAAAAACGCAACTTTAATCAATGAAGGACGCCGCTTTATCGGCACACTGATTATTGAAGACGACCGCATCGAGGAAATCATCGAGGAAGTGGACGCACAACCCGCCATTCCAGTTGACGAAGTAATTGATGCCTCGGGATGCTACCTCTTACCGGGTATCATCGATACTCACGTACACTTCCGCGATCCGGGACTGACACAGAAGGGCGATTTCTGCTCTGAAAGCCGGGCTGCGGCTGCAGGCGGTGTGACTACGGTGTTCGATATGCCGAACTGCGTGCCCCAAACCACTACGATGGAGGCCTTTGACGAAAAATGCCGCATTGCTGCTCAAAAAAGTGTGGTTAACTATGGTTTCTTCTTTGGAGCTACGGCTGGAAACGCTTACGAGCTGGAACGACTGAACTGCCGAAAAATTGCGGGCGTCAAACTTTTTATGGGGGCTTCGACGGGTAATATGCTTGTGGACAATGAACGGGCTCTGCAGGCTATTTTCGAACATTCACCTCTGCCTATCGTCACGCATTGCGAAAACTCGCAGCTGATTGCTGAAAATGCTAAACGCATTCAAGAGGCGTATGGCAAGGACCCCGACGTGATTCATCACGCCGAAATACGCAATGCCGACGTGTGCTACGAATCGACGGCTTTGGCTGTGAAACTGGCACGCGAAAGCGGAGCGCGACTGCATGTGGCACACTTGTCGACCGCACGCGAACTGGAACTGTTCACCGACAACAATCCGCTGATTACAGCTGAAGCTTGCGTCGGTCACTTACTGTTCTGCGACGAAGATTATGCCCGTCTGGGAACGCGCATCAAAGTGAACCCTGCCATCAAATCGGTAGCCGACCGCGATGCACTGCGTGCAGCCCTTAACACCGGACAAATTCTGACCGTAGGTACTGACCACGCTCCTCACCGGTTGAAAGAAAAAATGGGTGGTTGCCTAAAAGCTACTTCGGGCATGCCCATCATTCAGTTCTCGCTGGTGTCGATGCTCGAACTGGTCGACAAGGGTATACTTACTATTGAGCGACTGGTACAGCTGATGTGTCACAATCCGGCCGATTTGCTGCAAATTGAGAATCGCGGTTTCCTACGCGAAGGATACAAAGCAGACATTGTGATGGTGCGCCCCAATATGCCTTGGACACTTACGCCTAACCGCATTCAGAGCAAATGTAATTGGAGTCCACTCGAAGGTCACACTTTCAGATGGCGTGTGGAACGTACTTTCTGCAACGGATTCCCTATTTACAATCGTGGCCACGTTACCGATGAAAAGTATCGTGGACAGGCTGTAAGCTATAACCGCTAATAGGTATTCAAAAAGTATTTCTTCTATTTTATCTTAATCATGCTCTATAAAGTTTACCAACTATTCATAGCCTTTCCGGTTGTGCTGGTATCGACTATTCTAACGGCGCTTATCACCAGTATCGGTGGCATTTTCAATGCACACTTCTGGGGATACTATCCGGGAAAAATATGGTCGAAGGTGGTGTGCCGCGTGCTGCTGTTGCCTATCCACGTTGAAGGCCGCGAAAACATCGACCATCACCAAAGCTACGTATTTGTGGCCAATCACCAGGGACCTATGGACATCTTCCTGATTTATGGCTATTTGGGCCGTAACTTTAAATGGATGATGAAAAAGGCGCTGCGCCGTATGCCGCTCGTTGGCTATGCTTGCTACAAGGCCAAACACATCTTTGTTGATAAATCGGGACCTAAGGCCATCAAGGAAACCATTGACAATGCTCGTCAAACGCTGCAAGGGGGAACCTCGCTGGTTGTGTTTCCCGAAGGTTCACGCTCGTTTACCGGACACATGGGTAAATTCCGCAAAGGTGCTTTCCAATTAGCCGACGAACTGCAACTGCCTGTGGTGCCCATTACCATTGATGGTTCGTTTGACGTGCTGACGCGCATGGCTGGGCTTAACTTTGTGAACCGCCACCCCATGCGTTTGGTGATTCACAAACCCATATTCCCAACTTCGAATAGCCCGGAGGATATTAAACAAACGATGGAAAAGGCTTACAGTGACATCATGTCGGCCCTTCCTGCCAAATATCAGGGCTACCAGGAGAACCCCGACCAGTAAAAAAAGAAATAGGATTTTCGAACTATGAGGAAACTTGGAATGTTAGCAGACTCTAGCAAACACTGCATTTTGCAATATATGCATTCCAAGCAGCATCATTACTGATATTTAGTGTTAAATCCGACAGATATTTTCCAAAAAAATCAGAGAAAAATTTGGAACGATGAAAAAAGTCCGTACCTTTGCATCGTTTTAAAAAGGCAATTGATTGTTTTACTAAAAAATTTAAAGACACAATGAAAAAGTTAGTTTTCATGTTCGTAGCTTTCGCAGCTATCTCTTTCGCTTCTTGCGGTAACAAAACTTCTGACGCTGCTGCTGCTGATTCTGTAGCTACTGATTCTGTAGTTGCTGACAGCGCTAACGACAGCATCGTTGCTGATTCTGCTGCTGCTGACTCTGCTGTTGCTGATTCTGCTGCTGCTGAACCCAACGCATAATTTTATGCAAAAAGAAGTTTTGGCTATATAGCTGAAACGAACTCGCTAACGACGAGAGAAACTGAAACCTGTGGAACCGTGTTCTGCAGGTTTTTTTGTATACCTACAGTTCCAAGCCAGTAGTTTCAAGGCTATTTTCGGCTCAGTCGCAAAAGCATGTGGTAAAATTCAACAATGCATTCCGGGTTTCAGACAGGCCTACCTGCCTTACTTTCTGT
>FR901807.1 GCA_000437675.1 Prevotella sp. CAG:891 | reverse complement strand
AATAATGACGGGTTACTGCGGTTCTAAATAGGGCACTGCGGTTTTAAAACCATTGATTTAGAGTATATTATATGTGTTCCGATAGGGTACCACGGTTTCAAAACCTCCGAATAATTACGGGGCGTTGGGGTTCCTGAATAGGGCACCGCGGTTTCTAAACCTCCGAATAATGACGGGGTGCTGCGGTTCTAAATAGGGGGCAGCGGTTTTAAAACCTCCGAATGCCAATCGAATTTTTGCTACTCATTTTTTCTGTCATCATGGGTTGAATCTATTGTAACGTAGCCCATGAAATTGCTATTGGCTTTTGTATGCAACCCCTTTACGGCACTATTTAATTACATTCTGAAACGAACGTTTAGCGAATGTAAGAGTTTTTTCCAAATTTACACGATTGGGCAATTTTTACCTATCAAAATGAAAGTATCTCACTGCAATACTTAATTTTTTTGGATAAAATTGCATATTATGTTTGCTGATTTAAAAAAAACCCCTATCTTTGCAAAAATCGAAGTTGGGCTTCACCTCAGCAAAGCTCTTGAAATGAAAATTTTAAAGCGTGCGCGTGTGGCCCACGAACAACTAAAGGTGTGTTGTTCAACCAAATAAGTTACTTTCGGTTTTTGAAAAAGAATCAACCTTCATTCCGCTCCTTTTCGATATCAAGTAAAGCTGCGCATGTGGAAGGCAAAGCTACGCATGTAGAAGGCACACTTCGCAATTCCCCCTTTCGATGGATTGCTGTAGAGGTTGCCGGTGATGAAGGCGGATTTTGTTAAAAAGAAAGCAACCAACACTTACAAGCTGAATAGAATGGCTAAATCTAACACAGGAACAACTATGTTTCTGTGTGCTTTGCTGTCTGATAATGTATGCTCTTGCTACAAAATCGTGAACAAAGCCCCTTGTTAGCCCCAATCAGTTAAGTAGCTTTCAATCCTCTTTAGTCTATAAATGTTTAATTTAATGGTTATATTATGAACAAAAAGTTAGTGCTCTTGGGAGCCGGTTTACTGCTTACGGCAGCCACGGCTTCAGCTCAGCAGCATGTGACGGGTAAAGTAACCGATTCGCACGGCGAACCCATCATGGGTGCTACTGTGCGCGTGGCCGGAACCAAAATTATTACGACCACCAACGCGAACGGTACTTTTAAGCTCACTAACGTGCCTGCTTCTGCTAAAAAGATTCAGGTGTCCTATATCGGTATGGAGTCGAAGACTCTCGATGTAGCAGGCAATGTAGAAGTAGTGCTTAAGGACAACGAACTGGGCGAAGTCGTAGTCGTAGGTTACGGTACGGGACAGAAGCTTGGAACGGTTGTCGGTTCAGTTAAAAAGGTGGGTAGCGAACAAATCGCTGATAAACCTGTGCCCAACGTAGCTGATGCTCTCCAGGGTAAGGTGGCCGGTTTGAGCGTATCGACCATGTCGGGTGACGTGGGTGATGTGAACCAGACTGCCATGAAGCTCCGTGGTACCGGTTCGCTCGGTTCAAGCAATGCACCACTCATCGTAATTGACGGTTCGCCAGCCAACAGTGCCATGTTCCAGATGCTTAACGATAACGATATCGAGAGCATTACGACTCTGAAGGATGCTTCGGCAACGAGTATCTACGGTTCACGTGCTGCCAATGGTGTAATTTACATTACCACTAAGAAAGGACGCGCTAACGAAAAAGCACAAATCACGGTTGGTCAGACCGTAGGTTGGAGCCAGTTGGCTCGCGGTATCGGTGACCCGATGAACTCGAACGAACTTTTGCAGTTCCAGCTCGAAAACGGTATCATCACGACCGACCAATATACGAAATACAAACTCCACGGTGCCAACACGAACTGGCAGAAGTATTTGTTCGACAATGCCGCACCGATGTATAACACCGACTTCTCAATTCGCGGTGGTTCGGGCAATACTACTTATTTCGTGTCGGCTTCGTACATGAAGCAAAAGAGTTTGACGAAGGTTTCGCACTTCGACCGTTACACCGTACGTACCAACCTGGATACGAAACCCAAGGATTGGTTGACCTTCGGTGTGCGCCAGAGCATCGCCTATACCGACCGTGCTTCAGACTTGTACACTAACGAAAGCCAAATGGGTGGTGGTAATGCCGCTTTGGGTGCTATTCTGTATCCTTCATACTGGGATCCTTATACTGAAGGTGATAAGCCTGGTTTGTACTGGGGTAGCACCATGTATCATGTGCCTTACATCATGGCACACCAGCCCTCTTCGATTAACGACATCGTTTATAACGGAACCGCATACGCTCAGATTACGCCGGTTAAGGGCTTGACGCTGAAGTCGCAGTTGGCTTTGAATGCTTTCGATACTCGTTTGTCAGAAAATGTGTTACCTAGTCACCCACTTATGCAGGGTACCGGTCAGGCTTCTGAAAGCCATAGCCGTTCTGCTATGTGGACTATTACGAATACAGCCGAGTACAAAATTAAAATTGCCGATAAGCACAACCTTACGCTTTTGGCCGGTCAAGAAGGTATTAAGTATAGTTCGAAAGGTTTCGACGTTATGGGTAAAGGTACGACTGACGACCGTTTGCCGACTTTGGGTAACGTAACTTCTGGTGAAAAACCCGGATATTCTTCGGCTAAATACGAATACCTGTCGTTCTTCGGTCGTGTTGACTATAACTTCAACGATAAGTATTTCCTCAACTTTACCATCCGTAACGACCAAAGTTCACGCTTCGGTGCCAACAACCGCGGTGCCAACTTCTACAGTGGTGGTTTGATGTGGAACATCACGTCTGAAGACTTTATGAGCTCAACACGCGGCTGGTTGACCAACTTGCAGTTCAAGGCTACCGTGGGTTCAACGGGTAACTCGGAAATCGGTAACTACACCAGCCTCGGCCTGACGGGTCAGACCCAGTATGGCGGACAATCTGGTTGGGTGCTTGCACAGCCCGCCAATACCGAACTCGGTTGGGAGAAGCAGGTTCAGACCAACGTTGGTTTGACCGCCCGCCTGTTCGACCGCTTGAGCGTAGACTTCAACTTCTACCACCGCAAGACACTTGACATGCTGCTTGATGTACCCCTTCCCACCACTACCGGTTTCAGCTCACAGTCGGTGAACGTCGGTGAACTTTCAAACCGCGGTGTGGAATTGGAATTGAGCTACGATGTGGTGAACAACCGCGACTTCTACTTCAACGTATATGCCAACTACGCGTTCAACAAGAACAAGGTAGATGAGTTGTTCTATGGTTTGAAGGAATGGCCCATGCCCGACTACTTGCTTAACTACACTGTAGGTAAGAGTCTGGAATTCTACATGCCTATTTACGCCGGTGTCGACAAGAACGACGGTGCGCCCATGTGGTACAAGCCTGGATTCAAGGGTGAAGCCGGTTACGACTACAACCCCGAAACCATGACCAAGACCTACAGCGATGACTTGGCTCAGCTGACGGGTAAGTCGCAGGATGCGCCCCATAATGGTGGTTTTGGTTTCACTGCTTCATGGAAAGGCTTGTCGCTGAACGCTGACTTTGCCTTCTCATTGAAGAAGTATATGGTGAACAACGACATGATGTTTGCAGCTTCATCACAAAATGCAGCCGGTGGTAACAACCAGGATAAGAGCATGCTCCACATCTGGAAGCGTCCGGGCGATTTGGCTGAACTTCCCGGTTTCCAATACCAGACCCAGTTCGACACCCACTTGCTTGAAAACTCTTCATACCTCCGTTTGAAGAACTTGACGCTGAGCTATGATCTGCCCAAGCAGTGGATGGAGGCTACAAACTTCTTCGACAATATCCGCTTCACGTTTACGGCACGTAACGTATTCACCGTAACGAAGTACAAGGGTGCTGACCCCGAAGCGGCTGTTAACCTCTCAAGAGGTCGTTATCCCGCAACTCGTAACTTCACCTTAGGTGTTGACTTGAGCTTCTAATTTATGTGCCGTTTGCTTGAAACGTACATGAAATATCCCTATTTTTCGATCCTTCCCTGCAGCCTTGCGACTGCAGGGGGACCGAAAACACAAAGGTGAAACGCATGACGTAAAATAGTGAATGGATAATTTTACACGACACAAAATGAACAAACATATTTTCAAAGCAATGTTGTGCACCGCTTTGGCAGTGCCAACCTTGGTTTCGTGCGAACTCGATCAGTATCCCGAAACCAGTCTTCCGACTGAAAAACTTTGGACAGAGGTATCCGATGCTACCAACTTTGACATTGGTTTGCTCTCTTGTCTTCGCGATGCTGCTTGTGGTGGCTATGGCATTGTGGCAGAAGCTCAGTCAGACTTGTTTAATTTAACTTCAAAGTCTAGTGCCTATATGCAGGTTGCCAACTGGACTTTTACCACAGCGCAATTCGAGGGTAACGGACTGTGGAGCGGTTCTTACAATATGATTGCCAATGCCAACAATGTTATCAACAACATTGACCGCTTGAACGATAAAGTGGCAGGCAATAAGAAAGATTCAACGATGCTGAAGCAATTCAAGGCCGATGCCTACTTTGCACGTGCTTACGGTTATGCCAACATGGTGACGCGCTACTGCAAGAACTACGATGCTACTACGGCTGAATCTACGCTTGGTTTGCCTCT
Organism: Prevotella sp. CAG:891; assembly: GCA_000437675.1. Taxonomy (GTDB): domain Bacteria; phylum Bacteroidota; class Bacteroidia; order Bacteroidales; family Bacteroidaceae; genus Alloprevotella. The sequence continues at coordinate 8,640 of FR901807.1, read as the reverse complement.
TGTTTATACGGTAGACGTGTTGGCGAAGCCTAACCGTGCTTCGTTGGCTAAGACCTACGAACAGATTCTTGCTGACTTGAAGGAAGCAGAAGCTTGCTTCGGCGATAATACGGACATTATGCCAGACCGTCCCAGCATTCACACGGTGCATGCCCTCCGCGCTCGCGTTTACTTGCAGATGAAGCGTTATCAAGATGCTATCAACGAGGCTAAGAAGGTGATGGCAGTGTTCCCCCTTATCGACAATGCCGATGATTTTGCCAATATGTGGTACATGGATGAAGGTTCTGAAATCATCTACCAGCCTACGTTCACTGACAAAGAACGCATCGGTACTTACGGAGCTTTCATTGGTTATGACTTGGTGAACGATTGCTTCTCGTGCTCATACCTGCCTACGCAGGGTTTGCTCGACTTGTATGAAGCCGATGACTATCGTCTCTCTGCTTACTTCATTCCTGGTACTGCATCTTCGGGTATTCAGGTGGTAGACGCTACGGTAGTAGGTAAGTTCCCGGGTAACCCCACACTCTTGAAGACGGGTGAAGTGGAAGGTCAGACCTTCTACAACATGACGAAGGCTTTCCGTGTAGCTGAAATGTATCTCATCGCAGCCGAGGCTCAGTATAACTTGAATCAGACTGAAGGTGGCTTCCTGAATGAGCTCCGCCAGAAGCGTGGTGCTTCGGCTACCAAGGCTACCGGTGAGGCACTGTTCCAGGAAATCAAGAACGAATGGGCACGCGAAATGTGCGGTGAAGGCTTCCGTCTGGATTGTTTGAAGCGTTGGGAAAAAGGCTTTAGCCGTATGAAGGCTCAGCAGCTTGAGGATGGTTTCCTGAATAAGCAGCCCGGTTTCCAGAACCTGTCTGTAGGTGCTGACGACTTCCGCTTTGTTTGGGAAATTCCCGCTCAGGACTTGCAGGCCAACAAGAATTTGGTGCCCAACTGGTCCAAAAAATAGGAAACTCAGTCTTTTTCAACCTCAAGTTGGAAAAGGTAAGCGGTTTCTATATTATAAATCATAGGATTCAGTCGGCTGAGTCTTCACTGGTTCAGCCGACTGACTTTAAAGAACCAATCAATTTCGATTCACATGAAATCCTATATCAAAAATTTGTCAATGGCCCTTGTTGCGGGTCTGGCTCTCGTTTCATGTAACGAGAACTTCGACGAAGATATGCCTGCCATCAACTATCCCGAAAAACCGTCATTGGGTATTTGGGAAAATGACTTGGCCGGTGAAAACGATGTAAAATATACCGTTAACCTGACGCTCAATGAAAAGGGTGATACCATTTGTGACGTGACAACCTTCGATCCCGTATCGAAGCGTACCAACGTATTTAGTAATGGTAAGACTACTTACGACAAGCGTGTGGGTATGATTGTAGTTGACTACGAAGATTCACCCTTAGATGGTCCTGCTCGTGTGGCTATTAACTATACCAACGACTTGCAAGGTCGAATCATCAACATTTATCGCAATATTGTAGGTAGTTTTACAAGTGCTGCCAGTTTCGTACCTGCTGAAGCCAAGTCGGTTTCGGTATATGGCGACTGGGAATTGGCTGATGGAACGAAGGTAAACTTCAGTTCCGAAAATGGCAAGGCTACGGTAAATGGTGCTGAAGGTACTTACAACTATGCCGGTACTGAAGGTACGGTAACGGCTGGCAGTAAGACTTACAAGTTCAATCTGAACGATAAGGGTCAGATGTTCTTTACTGAAAACGGTGGTCAGGCACAGTATGCCAAGCACGTGATGACGCCGCTGCCTGATGACTGGGTTGAGTATGCTGTAGGTGTTTACCAGAGCTGGTTGTTCGATGCGCAGCCCGATATAATCATGGAGTACTCAGAATATCGTTCAAAGGGTCGTATCACTGGATTGTATGTTACCAACAAAACCAAGACTTTCCTTTGGAAAAAGGGTTCGTCAACTGTGACTTTGCTTGATGAATCGTACGAAACCGGTTATGGTATGAATGATGGAGCTGGTAACCAGCATCAGATTATTGGTTATCCGAATCCTCTTTCTAACACTGATTCACGTACTGCTATGTATTCAAACAGCGGCTATGGCATCTTCTCTTTCGGTATGATGTATGGCGACAAGAACGTCGGCTTCATCGGCCCGGCTAATCAGAACGATCCCATGGTGGATAAGTACATCATCAAAGAAGTATTTGAATAATCGTTGGGCATAAGCCCCATGTAATTGATAAAAGGCTACATTTCCCTGATTTTGGGGAATGTGGCCTTTTTTGCTTATATCTTTGTGGTGTATTGCCTAAGCGTTCGGTATTTGCTACTTTTCTGTGCGAAATACTTACAAATTGCGCAAATAATTGTACCTTTGTATAATGTAGGATGCGGTTCGGTAGTCCTTCGCTCAAAAGCAAGCTTTTGGCTTGGTACTACGCTCACCTTTCACTACCTTTTAATAAGGTAGGATGCGGTTCGGTAGTTCCTTCGCTCAAAAGCAAGCTTTTGGCTTGGTACTACGCTCACCTTTCACTACCTTTGTATACGAATCAGTTCGACTGCATTGTTCGCAATTTTACCAAGAACCAACCAAAATAAAATTCAGAGATTTTGATGAATACAAAACTGATATGTTGGCTGATAGGTATGCTTTGCGCACTGACCCTTCAGGCGCAGAACGAATATCCTACGGCCAATCCCACCATGACTTACGTGGATGCCGATGGGGCAGAACAAAACGAAACGCAATACGACGGGTCGGCCCCCTTCAAGGCTACGTTTAAAGCCAATCCCGAAAACGTGGGTAACTATACGCCCCTGTATGAATGGCGCTTTACACGTAACGGAGAGTCGGCCCCTTTCCTGGTGCGTAACGACGAGGATACGGAGTTTGACTTTAACCAATCGGGCAGTTATACGGTGGAACTGCTCATCAGTTTTGTGCAAGGTACTGACACCATTGAATATGTGATGGACCAACCCTTCAGTGTGACGATTTCTGAATCGAAACTTGAAGTGCCTAATGCCTTTACACCCAACGGCGACGGCATCAACGATGTGTTCCGCGTGAAAGAAGGCTATAAAAGCATCATCAGCTTTAAGGCACAGGTGTTTAACCGATGGGGTAAAAAACTCTATGAGTGGAGCGACCTGGAAGGTGGATGGGACGGAAAGTCCGGCGGTAGCAATGTGCCCGACGGAGCTTACTACCTGCACATCCTGGCCCGTGGTGCAGATGGACGTAAATACCACATTAAAAAAGTAATCAATCTGTTGCGCGGATTTACCGAAACGAACGGTGCCGCACAATGAGAAACACCACGTAAAGAAGTAACGATGACGCAATCGAAAATAGAGATACTTGGCGCAAAAGTGCACAACCTGAAAAATGTGGATGTGACGCTGCCGCGCTACAGCCTGAGTGTGATTACCGGACTGAGTGGTTCGGGTAAAAGCTCTTTGGCTTTCGATACGCTTTATGCCGAAGGACAACGACGCTACATCGAAACCTTCTCGGCATACGCCCGGAATTTTCTCGATAACCTGGAACGACCGGATGTGGACCATATTTCGGGACTGAGCCCGGTAATCAGCATCGAACAAAAAACCACGAACAAAAACCCCCGTTCGACGGTGGGAACGGTGACTGAAATTTACGACTTCCTGCGTTTGCTCTATGCCCGCGCTGCCGAGGCTTACTCGTATGCTTCGGGCGAACGCATGATTAAATACACCGAAGAGCAGATTGTCAGTTTGATACTCGATGCTTACGAAGGACACAAGGTATACTTGCTGGCACCCTTGGTAAGGGCACGCAAAGGACACTACAAGGAGCTCTTTGAAAACGTGAGACGCAAGGGTTTCCTGACTGTTCGCGTTGACGGCGAACTGCGCGAGGTGGTGAGCGGCATGAAGCTCGACCGATACAAGAACCACGACATCGAAGTGGTGGTGGATAAACTTGCGGTGCAGGCCAAAGACGAAGAACGGCTGCGCAAAAGCGTGGCGCAAACCTTGCGACAGGGCGAGGGACTGATGATGATTCTGGATGCTGCCGACGGTAAAACCCGCTTTTACTCAAAACAGCTGATGTGTCCGACTACCGGACTGGCATATAGGGAACCTGCCCCCCATAACTTTTCGTTTAATTCGGCTCAGGGAGCCTGTCCGCGATGTAAGGGGTTGGGCTATGTGAGCGTGATAGACTACGAAAAGGTGGTGCCAGACCCTAAAGTGAACATACGAAATGGTGGCCTCGCTCCCTTGGGGAAATATCGCAATGCTTTGATTTTCTGGAAAATCGAGGCGCTGCTCTTGCCTTACGAGTGTGACCTGAAAACGCCGATTGCCGACATTCCCGAAGAGGCAATGAATGACATATTTAACGGCACGACCGAACGCTTGCGTATTCCGGCCTCAATTGCTCATACTACTGACGATTACTATGTGGAGTACGACGGGCTGGCTAAATACATTGCCCAAATGGCTGATGCCGAAATGACGGCAGCGTCGCAGCGTTGGGCTGAACAGTTTTCGACGACGGCGGTGTGTCCGGAATGTCAGGGCGCACGCTTGAACCGCGAGGCACTGTCGTTCAGGTTTGCCGGCAAGAACATTGCGGAACTGGCCAATATGGACATTGCCGAGCTGTATGAGTTTCTGAGTCAGGTGGAAACGAAACTCGACAAAAAAAGTCGGGCCATTGCTCACGAAATTCTGAAAGAACTGCTGACACGTTTGAAATTCCTGCTTGACGTGGGACTGGATTATCTTTCGCTGTCGCGTTCGTCGGTGACGCTGTCGGGCGGTGAAAGCCAACGTATCCGACTGGCTACGCAAATCGGTTCGCAGCTGGTGAATGTGCTTTACATCCTTGATGAACCGAGTATCGGCTTGCATCAGCGCGATAACGTGCGACTGATTCATTCGCTCCAGGAGTTGCGCGACTTGGGCAACACGGTGGTAGTGGTGGAACATGACAAGGACATGATGATGGCTGCCGACTATATCGTGGACATGGGACCCCGCGCCGGACGATTGGGCGGTGAGGTGGTATTTCAGGGTACGCCCCGCGAAATGCTGGGCTGCGAAACGCTGACTTCACAATACCTGAACGGACAGCGGGCCATTGAGGTGCCTGCGGTGCGCCGCAAGGGCAATGGCGATGTGCTGACGCTCGTCGGGGCCAGAGGAAATAACCTGAAGGGTGTGACGGTGCGTATTCCGCTGGGTACGCTGGTTTGTGTGACGGGTGTGTCGGGTAGTGGAAAGTCGACGCTGATTAACGATACTTTGCTGCCTATCCTTTCGCAACACTTTTACCACTCGCTGCGTGAGCCTTTGGCATACGATCGCATTGAGGGACTTGATAAGGTGAACAAGGTGGTGGCTGTGGACCAAAGTCCGCTGGGCCGTACGCCTCGTTCGAATCCGGCTACTTACACGGGAGTGTTCTCTGATATCCGTGCGCTCTTTGTGAACTTGCCCGAGGCTAAAATCAGAGGTTATAAGCCCGGACGTTTTTCGTTTAACGTGCGTGGCGGCCGCTGTGAGGTGTGCAAGGGCAATGGTTACAAAACCATCGAAATGAACTTTCTGCCCGATGTACTTGTGGCTTGCGAGGCTTGCCATGGCAAACGTTACAATCACGAAACGCTGGAGGTGCGCTTCAAGGGTAAAAGCATTGCCGATGTGCTGGATATGACGATTAACCAGGCGGTGGAGTTCTTTGAAAACGTGCCGCACATTTTGCACAAAATCAAGGTGTTGCAGGATGTGGGACTGGGCTACATTAAACTGGGACAAAGTTCGACGACGCTCTCGGGCGGCGAAAGCCAACGTGTGAAACTGGCTACGGAACTGTCGAAACGCGACACGGGACAAACGATTTACATCCTTGATGAACCCACAACGGGACTTCACTTCGAGGATATCCGGGTGCTCATGGATGTGTTGCAGAAGTTGGTGGAGCGAGGTAACACGGTAATCGTGATTGAACACAACCTTGATGTAATCAAAGTGGCCGACTACCTGATTGACATGGGACCTGAAGGCGGACGTGGCGGCGGACAGTTGCTGTATGCCGGTACGCCCGAAGGATTGGTTGAGGCTCAGGTGGGTTATACCTGGAAATTCCTGAAGGATGAGTTGCAGGCGGTAGCTCCTTTGGCGCAGCCGACCAACGAAGCCCCATCAATTTGAAACTACGATTGATACTTTTAAGTAGGTGTTCAAAATTATTTTATATAATTCCTATCGAAGTATTTTTACTTTGCATTACGTTCTTGCACCGCATCTGTTCGCCCTGCGCTCAGTCACATAGCCCGCTATGCTCCTTCGCACAGAACAAACAACTACGGCACAATAACGCAATTCAAATGTAAAAATAATTTTGAACACCTACTTATTGAAATAAATTTTTTAATCACTAACCCATAAATTCTTTTCAATCTTATGTTCGAAGGACAACCTAAGGGTTTGTTTACCCTTGCCCTTGCCAACACCGGCGAGCGCTTCGGCTACTACACGATGTTAGCCGTGTTCGTTCTCTTCCTGCAGGAGAACTTTGGTCTTTCAGCCGCAGCAGCCGGCAGTATTTATTCAACGTTCCTGATGTTCGTGTACTTCTTGCCCTTTATCGGCGGTATTCTGGCCGATAAATTCGGTTACAGCAAGATGGTAACGCTGGGTATCGTAGTTATGTTCCTGGGCTATGTGCTGCTGGCAGTTCCTGCCGGTACGGGCACTGTTGCTTACGCTTGTATGTTGGGCGCATTGGCGCTGGTATCGCTCGGTACGGGCTTGTTCAAGGGTAACCTGCAGGTTATGGTGGGTAACCTTTACGATAACCCCCAGTACGAGGCTAAGCGCGACTCGGCATTCTCTATCTTCTACATGGCCATCAACATTGGTGCCCTCTTTGCCCCCTCGGCCGCTGTGGCTATCATGGACTGGGCACAGAAGAACATGGGTGCCAGCGTGGCAGAGTCTTACCACTATGCTTTCGGTGTGGCTTGCCTTTCGCTGATCATCTCCATGGCTATTTACTACCTGGGCCGACCCACTTACGCACAGGTGCTCACTGACAAGAAAAAGGTAGAAACCAAGGCTGAAACGCACGAGGAAGAACTGACGCCCGCTCAGACGAAAGAACGTGTCATCGCACTTTGCCTGGTGTTTGCTGTGGTGATTTTCTTCTGGATGGCTTTCCACCAGAATGGTTTGACGCTGACTTACTTTGCCCGTGACTATGTTCAAACTTCATCAACCGGCGTGCAGAGCATGATGTTCAACGTATGGAACCTTGTGTTGGTAATCTTTGGCGTATATGCTGCTTTCTCTCTCTTCCAGTCGAATACGGGTAAGGGTAAGGTTATTTCAGCTGTTGTGTTGGCCGGTGTGGCCGGTGTGCTTTACTTGATGTATCAGAACACGCCTGCTGAAACCGCTGTCAGCGCACCTATCTTCCAGCAGTTCAACCCCTTCTTCGTGGTGGCTCTTACGCCGGTTTCATTGGCTTTCTTCGGTATGCTGGCTAAGCGCAATGCTGAACCTTCAGCACCTAAGAAAATCGGTTTGGGTATGCTCATCGCTGCCATCGGTTTCTTGGTAATTGCAGCAGGTAGCAATGGTTTGCTTACGCCTAACGCACAGGCTGCCGGTATCGCTGCCGGTGAGGATGTTACGCGCGTGTCGGCTAACTGGCTGGTAAGCACTTACCTCGTATTGACCTTTGCCGAACTCTTCCTTTCACCGATGGGTATCAGCTTCGTATCGAAGGTGGCTCCCCCGAAGATGAAGGGTATGATGATGGGTGGCTGGTTCGTGGCTACTGCTATCGGTAACATGCTTACGGTAGTTCCGGCTATGATTTGGGGCGACCAGAATTTAATCATTGTTTGGGGTCTGCTCATCGGTCTTTGCCTTGTTTCAGCTGTATTCATCGTTGCTATTCTGAAGAAGCTTGAAAAGGTTTGCTAATGCAGAAGCGAACCGTCATAGCCCCTTGCTGATTGGGCAATGATGGGACTTGACATTTACCATAAACCTACAAAAAAAACTCCGGAAGCACTGCTTGCGCAGCGGCTTCCGGAGTTTCTGTTTTCTGTCACCCGGATTTGGAATTTGCAGGGCAGTGGAAATGCTGTGGGGGATATGTCGGCTCTGTAGCAAAAAGGTGTGGGGTAGTAGCATTGGGCTGTGACAAAGCGTTGCTGCCTCGTACGTTTTGCTAATCGGCATGAGATAAAATGTCATATCCCGATTTCATTTTTTTTCGCGTGTGGAAAATGCACCGGAAAGCCTTTAGATAAAGGGCTGAATGCTCCTTTTGGGCTGTGGAAAACTTTTGAGGTGCGATATTAGGCAGCCAAAAAATTTGGATTTCGGGTAGTGCATGTTGTATATTTGCAACAGCGAAGTCAGGCTGTACATTAGCCTAAACGGATGAAAAAACAGTATTCCTTATTTATTCATTCAGCGTTCTTTGACATTTTGTTACAACAGAAAGTAAGGCAGGTAGGCCTGTCTGAAACCCATGATGCGTTGTTGCGTTTTACCACACGCTTTTGCTATAGAGCCACAACGCCTCCTCGACACACACGGGCGTAAATAGGGAATAAGTAGGTGTTCAAAATTATTTTATATAATTCT
>FR901806.1 GCA_000437675.1 Prevotella sp. CAG:891 | reverse complement strand
AAAAGATATTCTTAAGGGACGACTATATAATCCTTAATAAAGATGAAATAATGAGTTTGTAATGCTTTTTTTTGCCATCTGAGATTATGAATATTGAAATAAATACTACATTTGCAGACGAATTCACTTCTCTAAGTAAGAGATGAGCATACAAATACACGATGAGCCGATGCCCTAACATTTTTATTTAAGGGCATCGGCTCATTTTTAGTAATACCTACAACAAGGATTTCAATATTAAGTGATTGGCTTTATCCACGGCTTTTGTATCTAAAGAGGCAAGGTATATACGGGTTGTTGCTTCGGATTCATGTCCCATACCCTCGCTGATTACAGAGAGTGGAATATTTTTACTTTTGGCGATACTTGCCCAAGCATGACGAGCTACATACAAGGTTAAAGGATTTGAAAATCCCAATTCCCTACCTAACAGCTTTAGATGACGGTTAATGTTTTGGCTCGCATAAAGGTATTGCTTACGCACATCGATCATTGCATCGGGCTTTATGATGGGCAATAGATAGGGGGAAGATGGTATGTCGTATTTCTCGACCAGTTCACGCATATTCTTTTCCCACTTGATGTGCAAAGTTTGCCTTGTTTTACGCCTTTTGTACGTTAAGTACGTACCACACAAATCGCACTTACGCAAGTAAGCCATATCGACAAACGACATGCCGCGTGTATAAAAACTAAACAGAAACATATCGCGGGCAAACGCTAACTTGCAACGCGACGAAAGGTCGGTTTGCTTGAGACGTTGAATGTCCTGAATGGGTATGGCACGCTTCAGGGTTGCCTCAACTCCCGTATATACATACTTAAATGGATGCCTTTGCAAGGTTAACCCCTGCCAAACTGCCCGATTGTAAACCGCCCTCAGATTGCGCATATAAAAGGACGACGTATTTCGACATACACCGCAAGATTGCAAATAGGCTTCGTAAGCCATCATTACTTCGGGTACAAAATGGTCGAGCAACAAATCTGTCCCTTTCAGGAAACGAGCAAAACTGCGTAATGCTGTGGCGTACGTTTCAGCGGTACGTTGTCTGCCCAATGCGCGAATCTCATCAATTTGCGCTTGCATAAAAGATAAAAAATGTAGTTGACTAATGCGATTTGCACCACCGGACAACTCATGAATCTGTTTATCTGAAAAAGAATGCAAGGGTGCTGAAAGCGTCTGCTGACGCGGAGGTTCTTTAGCCATAATCATAGTTTGTATTTTGAGTAAATGTTGGAAATTACTGATACATTCATACCACGTCATTGTGAGGTAAGCCATGTTTCACACACTGCCTCCATACACCACATTGCATTTTCATTCGGAACTAAGTTTGTAACATTGTATCGCATCACAAGGTGAATTTATATTAAACATCAAACTTCACTTCCCCGTTTACACTCAGACTATTGAGGCACGAAATGAGAGATTGAAACAAATTAGTCCGCGATTGTTGAAATTAGTTCCGCGGTTGTTGAAATTAGTTCCGAGCTTGTGCAAATTAGTTCCGAGCTAGTTTAAATTAGTTCCGAGCTAGTTTTAAGAAATTTGGAACCGCTGATAATCAGCGCGTTGAGATAAACCAGAAGCGTGGAGTTACGAACGCCGGGGGTGACGCGAAATTCAACAAAGGGCGAATGGATTTGATTTTGAGTTTATTAAGCCTTTTGTTAAAAGCACCATGTACCCAACAAGCATGAATTTGCTTACGAAATATTTGTATGCTTCAACCGGTTGATGGGAAACTTGGCTACCCACACGATTCTACACGGCACGCTGCTTTAAAATGTAGTCCTTATACTTTAAAAAGTACTCCTTATATATATAAGTAGGGTGACAAATACTTGGGAGCAACTGCTTACTACGTTTTTAGGCCCTATTTCATCGCGCTGCGTCGGCAACTGACGCTTTTTTTAGGCTTTGGAATAGAAGCTATGACTTTTTACGCAGCTACTTGAAAAATAATTATTACATTTGCGCAACAATTTGTGGCTACATTTGTAAGCCGCACTTTTCACAGTTAATCCAAAACATTGCTACATAATCATATCAGTTAATCCAAAACATTACTACATAATCATATCATGGAACAGAAAGATTTGCAGCACATCGTCTGCCAATTTGAAATTCAAGGCAACGTTGCCGAAGTAAAACCGCTCGGAAACGGTTTGATCAATACTACTTACCTCGTTGAAACCGAAGGCGATGCTCCTAACTATGTGCTTCAGCACGTGAACAATGCCATCTTCCCCGATGTCGACATGCTCATGAACAATATTGTGGCCGTAACGTCGCATATCCGCAAAAAGCTTGAAGCTGCCGGCACGCCCGACATCGACCGCAAGGTGCTGCACTTCGTGCCCTGCAAGGATGGTAAATACTACTTCGTTCACGACGAAAAATACTGGCGCGTGATGGACTTCATTCCCGACACTGTTTCGAAGTCGAGCGTAACTCCCAAAAGCTCGTACATCGTGGGCGAAACCTTTGGCGATTTCCAGGCTATGCTTGCCGACATCCCCGTTGAGTTGGGCGAAACCATCAAGGACTTCCACAACATCGAATTCCGTCTGCAACAGTTCAAGGAAGCTGTGGCTGCCGACAAGGCCGGACGTGTGGCTGAAACGAAAGATATCATCGACGAAATCGAAAAGCGTGCCGACAGCATGTGCCGTTCTGAGCAGCTCTTCCGCGAGGGTAAACTGCCTAAGCGCATCTGCCACTGCGATACGAAGGTAGACAACATTCTTTTCGATCAGGACGACAGCGTGCTCTGTGTCATCGACCTTGACACGGCTATGCCTAGCTTCGTATTCTCGGACTACGGCGACTTCCTCCGTTCGGCTGCCAACACCATGCCCGAAGATAGCCCCGAATACGACAAGATTCAGTTCCGCATGGACATTTTCAAAGCATTTACCGAAGGTTATCTGAAAACGGCCGGTGCTTTCCTTACGTCTATCGAAATTGAAAATCTGCCTTACGGTGCTACGCTCTTCCCCTACATGCAGACTGTTCGCTTCTTTACCGACTACCTCAACGGCGATACTTACTTCAAGATTCAGTATCCCGAACACAACTTGGTGCGTACGAAGAACCAGCTCACGCTCCTCAAGAGCGCCGAGGATCACCTTCCCGAAATGGAAGCTTTCATCAAGGAGCAATTAAACAAGTAATTTCCTTGAAAGGGAACCTGACTGCATGCAGCAGGTGATTTAAAAACCATAAAAAAAGGCGGGATAACAAAGTTCAATTTGTTACCCGCCTTTTTCTTTTTATTTCCTACGGTGAAACACATTATCTACACGGCTTTACTAACAGCTGCTGCGGCTTTTCCGCATACATTGCAAGCCAAAAACGGCGACTTGCTGCCTAAACCCCAACAAATGGCTATCGGCCCGGAAGCTGCTTTCAAACTGAACCGGGCTGTGACTCTGACTGACCCTACGCAATGTGCCTATCTGGCCAACGTGCTGAGGCAAAACGGCTGTACACTACGCAATCGGGCCAAGGCTAAAGTGGTAGTGAAACTGGTTGACCATATTGAAGGTGCTTTTGATCATGCCGTTGCTTTGTTTCCCAACGAGGCTTACCGGCTGCACATCACGCCTAACAGGGTTTGCATCGAGGCTGTCACGCCTACAGGCGTTGTCCGGGCAGCGCAAACCTTGCAACAGCTGGCCGAGGGCTACGAACCGGGCGCCGAAGCTTTCGAGGCGCTGACACTTACTGACTGGCCGGCTTTCAAGGTGCGTGGTTTTATGCACGATGTGGGGCGTTCGTTCATGGAGTTCGAGGAACTGAAAAAACAAATCGACTTGCTGGCGCGCTTCAAGGTGAACGTGTTCCACTGGCACCTAACGGACTACACGGGCTGGCGTTTCGAGGTGAAGGCCTACCCGAACCTGACGGCTGCTGCCTTCAACATCCGACAGCCGGGTAAATTCTACACGCAGGCGCAATGTCGCGAACTGGTGGCCTACGCTCGTGAACGTGGCGTGACTGTGATTCCCGAAATCGATATGCCGGGACACAGCCATGTGTTTGAAAAAGCAATGGGCTTCGACATGCAAACTGACCAGGGGGTTGAGGCTTTGAAAAGGATTGTTGATGAGGCTGCCGAGGTGTTCGACGGGGTGCCTTATCTGCACATTGGTGGCGATGAGGTTCAAATTACTTACCCCAACTTTCTGCAAATCATGACGGACCACGTGCGCAGCAAAGGCTTGAAGGTGGTGCTGTGGAATCGGCTGGTGGCCGGACCACCGAGTGCCGACCTTTGCGACATGACGCAAATGTGGGCTACTTCGGGTAAGGTGGTGAAAGGGGTGACAAACATTGACTGCCGCTATAACTATACGAACCACTTTGATGTGTATGCCGACCTTGTGGGCATTTACAAAAGCAACATCTACTACGAACAGCAGGGCACCAACGAGGTAGCCGGTACCATCTCGGCTGCCTGGAACGATACGAAAACGCGCACGGATGCTGACATCGTGAAGCAGAACAACCTGTATGCCAACGTGCTGGCCTCGGCCGAAAGGGCTTGGAGGGGCGGTGGCAAACAGTACATTGAAAAGGGGGGTACGCTGCTGCCCAACAGTGGTGAGGAGTTTGAGGAGTTTGCCGACTTTGAACGGCGCTTTCTTTTTCACAAAAACCATTCGCTGCAAAATGAACCCATTGCTTACGTTCGGCAAACCAACGTGCGCTGGCGCATTACCGACCCTTTCCCCAACGGTGGCAACAAGGATTTGGCTCTGCCGCCCGAAACGTCGGAGGCTGATGTGCTGCCTTCGTCGTTCGTTTACAATGGACAAACCTATGCCACTCATCTGGCAACGGGGGCGGGCATCTATTTGCGTCACATTTGGCACCCTACGCTTCCTTCGTTTTTTGCCCATCCGCAGCCAAACCAAACGGCATACGCCTGGACTTACGTTTACTCGCCCAAGGCGCAGGAGGTGGGTGCGCAGATTGAGTTGTACACTTACAGCCGTTCGGGCGACGAAAAGGGGCCGACGGTGGGTTGCTGGGACCGCCGTGGCTCGAAGGTTTGGGTAAACGACCGCGAAATTCCGGCTCCTACGTGGGAACAGCCTGAGGCGAACATCCGGCAAAACCATGCTACGGAGGGGTTGACGAACGAGAACCTGACGGCGCGGCCGGTGACTCCGATTCACCTGAACAAGGGTTGGAACAAGGTGCTTCTGCGTTTGCCTCATGTCAACAGTGGCGGTACGCACCGCGACAAGTGGCAATTTACCTTTGTGATCACTGACGCTGAAGGGCGCAATGCTGTCGAAGGACTGATTTACTCGCCCGACCAGTTGCTTGATTAGCCTCATCACCTGCATCGTGTTTGAATCTCAGTTGCTGATCAATACGCATGGGGGGTGATGGTACTAACTTCGGCTCAGTAGATGCTGAAAATCAGTTATCACAAAAAAAACGAGGTGCTGCAAAATCACGAAATACGTTTCCGCGATTTTTTGCAGCACCTCATTCGTTTGGTAGGTGTTATTGTGCCGTAGCTGCTTGTTCTGCACGCAGGAGCATGGCGGGCCAGGTTGACGGTCGGCTACTCTATACTTGAAATAGTTATATCGTCGAACTCCTCCAGATAGTCGAACATTTTGGTAACCGACGTGCCGCGCTTCACTTTCATTTCCAGATTAACTTCAAAAACCTCACCTTTATCCGTTCGTCGGTCTTTCAACTCGTAGGAATAAAGTTCCATGCAGTCGCGCTTTATCTGCTCCACTACCCGCTTCACACTCTGCTTTGAATTGGCGGTAAACTTCAACACCAGGGTGATTGTGCCCATTTGGGGCAAAACGGCATTGATTACTTCAAGGCCTAAAAGCACCAGTGCAGTGGCTATGGCCGCCACGGCATAAAGTCCCGTGCCGCAAGCCAAACCAATGGCTGCAGTTACCCATAGTCCGGCTGCTGTGGTGAGTCCGCGCACCACATTTTTCTGAAAAATAATCGTTCCGGCACCTAAAAATCCTATGCCCGAAACCACTTGGGCTGCCACGCGCGACACGTCCTTGGTCATTTCGCCAAAACCGTATTGCGAAACAAGGCAAAACAGGGCACTGCCCAAACAAACCAGGAAGTGGGTGCGGAATCCGGCTTCTTTCGAACGGTATTCGCGCTCCAAACCTATGATGCCTCCCAATACCAATGCCAAAAGCAGGCGGAGGGTAAATTCTATGAGTATGTGCATGGTGGGTGTCATAACAAAAACTTATTTACAATAACCTTGACTCCTTTTCTTTATATATAAGGTACAGACTGACTACCGCAACGGCAAAGGGAAACGTATTTATATATGCCATTGCCGAGCCGAATCCTACTTTATTCAAAGGTAGTGAAAGGCGAGCGCAACGGCAAATAAAAATGTATTTTTATTGGACATTGCCGAGCCGAATCCTACCTTATTCAAAGGTACGGAAAAAAAACGAGTTCACAAAGCAATACGCACGAAGTTCGCCTATACGTTCATGCACAAAAAAAACCGTCTGCTTCAAATCTCAACATTGAGAATAAGAAGCAGACGGCTTTTGTGAAAAAAATTGGGGCTCGCTGTGCTTATTGGTGTGAAGCATTGGATGTGCAGGGAACATTAAAAGTGGAGATAACGGCGCAGCGAGCCGATGAAGAGAAAGGTTTGCTTAAATTGCGGGCAGTAATTTTTTTTTAGAGATGAATGAATGAGATGATGAATTTACTGAAAATACAGCATTGAATCAGTTTCCTAAAATAATCTGTTTTACCTGAGAACTTAACTACCTTACTTTACCAAAAGCGCGGAAAAAGGTGAAGGTAGCATGCCCAGAGCAGTGCCGAAAAGAATGTCATGATGAAATTTGAAGCAATGTATATGACGTTTCGACCTGATTACTGAACGGGAGCGGTTTCCTCCTGCTGAGGCTCGTCCTTCTGAGGTTCATCGGTTTGAGGTTCGTCCTTCTTGGCAGGCGTCAGCGTGTCGGCAGGAACTACAGTGTCGTTCAACATCGAGAACGAAGACTCAGTAGTCGTGGTTTCTTCCTGCTGCGGAGTGGTTTCTTCCTTTTGCTGCGGAGTGGTTTCCTCCTGCTGCGGCACTACGGTGTCGGTCAATGAATAGAACGCTTCAGTTTGCGTTTGCGTTTCGGTTTGTTCCGTTTCCGTTTTTTCGGGCAGTACCGTATCCTTCGGTACAACGGTATCAGAAACTTCCGTGTTTACCAAACCGCGAGAACTGAAGGCGGTGGTTCCGGCAAAGGCTGCGCTACTCACTGTGAGAACTCCCATGGCCATTACGGCGTAAACTGAAAACTTTTTCATAATCGTATTGTTTTTTGTTATTGTTTTGTTGTTTCTGCCCTATTAAAGCGCAAAGCGCGTGCCAAAAATAAGAAATGCGGCATAAAGTACTGAAAATCAGACAATAAAGAAAATATGGCACAGCGAAACAAGATGGGGAATGTGGGGAATAAGGTGTGGAAAGTGTGGAATTTCACCCCATACAGTTTGAGGCATTGGGGAGTATAGCGTAGATGATTTAGCAATTTGAATACAAAAAAAGCGCACTTTTGCATCCCAGTATCGTGGAATAATGTGCAAAAGTACGCTTTTGATGGTTGAGCATTATATACTATGGGTCACCCGTTGTCGATGACAGATTCACGCAGTTTGATTTCGGCATTCAGTATAATGGAACGGCTTAGTGAAGCCGTGTTTTTAATTTTTTCAAGTATGAGTTCGGCAGCCTGTTTGCCCATTTGATAGAGCGGAGGTTCGACGGTTGAGAGAGGTGGATAGACAATCGATGATAATTCTGTTCCAGAGAAACTGGCAATGGCTACATCATTGGGGATTTTTGTGCCGCGCTCACGCAGACGATTCATAATGCCAATGGCCAATGTGTCGGTAAAGGCAAATACTGCGTCGAGGTTCTGCCGGGTGTCGAGCAGTTGGTCGGCAATCGTTTTTCCGTCTTCAAAATTCATACCCAGCGAAGTGATGATTCGTATTGAATCCGTCAGGCGAAATTTCTGCATGGCATCCTGGTAGCCTTTGGAACGTTCGATAGAATTATAGATGTAGTCAGGCCCCTGAATGTGCACAATGTTTTTGCGCCCGCTGCGAATGAGTTCTTCAACCAGAAAGAACGACTTCATGTAATTATCAACCAATACTTGCGATACCTCCATACCGTGCGGAATGCGGTCGTAAAAAACCAATGGCATTTCGGCCTGCTGCAACCGGCGATATTCCTCAAGGTTCTGTTTGTAACTGCATTGACTGATGATGATTCCGTCAACCATAAAGCGTTCCATAAGCCTCAGATTCTCTTTTTCCTTTTCCGGGTCTTCTTCGGAATTGGCAATAATTACTTTGATGCCATGGGTGTAAAGAACATCCTGTACGCCGTTAATCACCTTTGATGCAAAGGGTGTTACCATTTCAGGCACAATGATGCCTACTGTGTTGGTGTGACCATATTTAAGATTTGTAGCCACGGGGTTCGGACGATAGCCTAACCTTTGAGTAGCTTCGAGCACTTTTTCCTTGGTTTCTCGCCGAATGTTTTTATCGTCGGCCAAGGCACGCGATACGGTCGATACCGAAATACAGAGTTCACGGGCTATGTCTTTGATGGTAATGTGTTTCATGGTTGTTGAGGAGTTATGCTTTGCAAAGCTACAAATTTATAAAGAATCAGACAAGAATTGCAAACGATTGCAGATTTTGCAAACGTTTGCGGGAACGTTTGCATGGAAATAAGACAAAAAAAAATTTCAACAGCGTTGATTGTTCTGTACATTTGCAACATCAAAACATTTTAAATAACCTCATAAAATGAAATGCCATGATTGCAAAAATTAAAGAGTTTCAGTACAATCGTCGTGATGTTAAAGCCGGTATTCTCCACATTGGTGTGGGTAACTTTCATCGCGCTCATGAAGAGTTTTTTACAAACCACTTGTTAAAGGATACCGACCAGCAGGAAAGGCAGTTGTTAAAGGATACCGACGAGGAGGAATGGGGTATTCATGGAGCCATGCTCCTGCCGAGCGACGAACGCTTATATCGCGCCTTGAAAAAACAGGAAGGTGAATACACACTCACCGTTTGCGGCCGCGACGGAAAAGATGAAGTGTATCGCATCGGATCGCTGATAAAACTGGACTGGGCCATGGAAAACCCCGAAGCCATTCTTTCGGCCATTGCCGACAAACACATTCGCATCATTACGCTGACAGTAACCTTTCCGAACAGCATGGTCGATCGTATCACACCGGCTACACGCCCCGAGGACATTGAACGCCTGAGCCATAAAAACGGAACAACGGACGAAGCACCGGTTTACTGCGAGGACTTTATTCAATGGGTTATCGAGGATAATTTCATTGCCGGACGTCCGGCCTGGGAACGTGTTGGAGCCGAGTTTACCAACGATGTAACGGCTTACGAGAACATGAAACTCAGTCTGCTGAATGCTTCGCATACGCTGCTGTCGTATCCTTCGTTCCTAAGCGGCTACCGCAAGGTAGACGATGCCATGCATGATGATCGGATTGTACGCTTTGTGCGCACCTTCATGGACAAGGATATTACGCCCTATGTTCCGGCACCGGGCAATACCGACCTTGAATTGTACAAACAAACGCTGGTGGAACGTTTCGGCAACCGCAGTGTAAGCGACCAGATTGCCCGCCTGTGTTTTGACGGTATATCAAAATTCCCTGTGTATGTAATGCCGAATTTGATTAAAATGATTGCCGATGGAGCAGACCTTACTCGTATGGCTTACTTGATTGCTGCCTATCGTCATTACCTGAAATACACGACCGACGACAACGGACAGACGTTCGACATTGCCGAACCGTGGCTTACTGAAACAGACAAAACCCTGATTGCCAGCAACAACGCTGAGGATTTTCTGGCCTTGTCGGCTTTCCAAAGCACCGATTTGAAAAAGGCCGATTCGTTTGTGCAGCTTTACCTCAATATGGTCGAAGCTATTCGTCAGCACGGAGCAATGGCTGTATTGGAAAGTATTATTTGAGTAGAATGTAAGATTGATTGGGATGTTCAAAATTGTGCCATGCGCAACCTTCGCAGCATGGTACAATTTTGCCTCCCTACTTATCCTTAATATCTATTATTCATGAATACGCCAAAAACTTATAGTTTAGGACCGTTTGCCGTTCTGACTTTCATTTATTTCATCGTTGGTTTTTTAACCACTGTCAACGGCCAGTTTCAAGGCCCATTGAAAATAGCCTTCCTTTCAGAAGCCGATGAGCTGCGGAATACGCTGACCACATTGATTTCGTTTTTCTTTTTCTTGGGATACTTGGTCAACAGTTCGCTTGGCGGCAGATGGATCAATGCGCATGGCTACAAGCCCACTCTGTTGAGGGCATTGGGTGTCATGATCGGTGGTTTGCTGATGTATGCCTTGTCTTCGCTGTTTGTTAGTTTGTTTCCGCACGCAGCAGTCAGAATCGGCCAAGACTCCGTATCGTATGGATACTTCATATTTTTAATAGGTTCTTTTTTAATGGGTACCTCGGCAGCACTGCTTCAGGTAGTTATCAATCCTTATATAGCTGCTTACGAACTGCCGAACACGCAACCGGTGCAACGTGTGAACATTGTATGTGCCATCAATTCATTGGGCACAACGATTGCTCCTTTCTTTGTGACGGGTGTCATCTTTTCGGGTGTTTCGCTGTCTGAAGTTACCTCCGACCAACTGTTGATTCCTTTCCTGCTGATAGCTTTGAGCATAGTGTTAACCACACTTGTAACCTCTCGCTTGGCGTTGCCCGATTTGGCCGGCACCCGAAGTGTGTTGCCGCAAACGCAGCAACGCAGCATCTGGTCGTTTCGGCATTTGACATTGGGCGTTATTGCCATATTCTTTTATGTCGGTACGGAGGTGTCGATAGGTGTGAATGTAAACCTTCATGCCATGGAACAAATTGAAGCTGGCATGGGGCTGAACTTTTTGGGCAAACACCATTTGATGCTGTGGGGACTTGATTTTGGCATTCCTGCCCTGCTCGCTACCTTATATTGGGGCGGACTGATGGTGGGCCGAATTATATTCAGCTTTTTCAATAACATATCGTCGCGAGTGATGCTGACAGGCACAACCATCGTAGCCACACTGCTGATTTTTGTGGCTATGTTGACAAACAATTTATGGGTGCTTATTTCGGTGGGCCTTTGTCACTCGGTAATGTGGGGCTGCATTTTTACGTTGGCCGTAAAAGGTTTGGGCGAATATACATCGAAAGCCTCAGGCGTTTTTATGATGGGTGTGTTTGGCGGAGCTGTCATTCCCTTGCTGCAAGGCGTACTGGCCGATGCTTTGGGAAGTTGGCAATGGACCTGGACTTTGGCTTTAGGCTGCGAACTGGTAATGCTGGCCTATGCGCTGTGGGGGTCGAAAGTTCACGAAACAAATGAATGTGGAAACTGAACCATCAAAACGGTTTGTGACAATAATACAAATTCAAAATAACCAAATAAACGAATGAACATGAAAAATAAATATGTAGTAGGTATCGGCGAAGTGCTGTGGGACGTTTTGCCCGATGGAAAGAAAATAGGTGGTGCACCGGCAAATTTTGCTTACCACGTATCACAGTTCGGACTCAACAGCCGCATTGTCAGTGCCATTGGTGACGATAAGTTAGGTGCCGAAATCGAACAGGACTTTTCGGCCAAGGGGCTGAAAGGTGCTATCGAAAAGGTAGCATATCCAACGGGTACCGTGCAAGTGGAACTGGACGAAGGGGGCATTCCCAATTATAACATTAAAGAAAATGTGGCATGGGATAACATTACTTTCACACCCACCCTTCTGAATCTGGCTCAGCACACCTGTGCCGTTTCTTACGGTTCATTGGCGCAGCGCAGCATCGTATCGCGCGAAACCATCCATGCCATTTTGAATGCCATGCCCGACAATGAAGATGTATATAAGATATTCGACATCAACCTACGTCAGGGCTTTTATACGAAAGAAATTATTTGCGATTCGCTCAAAAAGTGCAATGTACTGAAAATCAATGATGAGGAACTCGTTGCCGTAAGCCGTCTGTTTGGCTATCCGGGAATTGATTTGCAAAACAAGTGCTGGATTCTGCTTGCCAAGTACAATCTGAAAATGCTCATTCTGACTTGTGGCATTAACGGCAGTTACGTCTTTACGCCCGGACACTTTTCGTTTGTTGAAACTCCCAAGGTATCAGTGACCGATACGGTGGGTGCCGGCGATTCGTTTACCGCTGCATTCGTAGCAGCCATTCTCAAGGGCTTGCCGGTGAGCGAGGCGCATAAGTTGGCGGTGAATGTATCGGCTTATGTGTGTACGCAGAATGGAGCGATGCCGGTTCTTCCGGATAACTACATTGGCAGATTGCAGCAGCCATGAAAAAGTGGATTCTCTGCCTGCTCTTGCCCGTAACCCTCAAGTCGATGGCACAGTTCCACATGGACGCGCATTTGGCTACAAACCATTTATGGCGAGGCATGGAGGTGACCGACGGTTTAGTGTTTACAGGCGACATCAACTATTCGTTCTTCGGCGGAATAGTCAATGTCGGGTTTTGGGGTGGCACGAACACGAAAGGAACGTATAAGGAATTCAACAACCATTTGTCGCTTCATTACAAAGGCGTGTCGTTGGCCTTTTGGGATACCTATAACTTTTCGAAAGGGGCTAATTACAACAATAAAGAATTTTTCAACTACAAAGCGCGAAGCACCGGGCGCTTTCTGGATGCTACGCTGAGCTATCGATTCGGACAAAAAATGCCTTTATTGTTAAGTTGGTCAACCATTCTGTTCGGACGCGATCGCAATGCTGAAAACACTGCCAATAAGTATTCTACCTTCTGCTATGCCGAGTATCCGCTGTTCAATAAAGACCAATGGCAAATTGATGCCGGAGTGGGCGGAGCTTTTGCGCTGAACAAAGCCGGAAGTAAAAGTCATTTTTACGGGAAAACTTCGGGTATTGTGCACACCTCGCTAAAAGCAACGTATAAGTTGAAGGTGCTGAAACACGAAATGCCCGTGCATACCTGGATGGTATGGAATCCGCAAACCAAACAGGGATACTTTCAAATAGGCATGCAACTATTTAATTTTTAATAAGTAGGTGTTCAAAATTATTTTATATAATTCT
>FR901805.1:21649-37397 GCA_000437675.1 Prevotella sp. CAG:891 | reverse complement strand
AAAATACTTCGATAGAATTATATAAAATAATTTTGAGCACCTACTTACTTGCTTAGTTTATGAAATTACGCTTAAACTCACTTTTGTGTATATACCTCATCCACATGATTGATATATTTCGCCAGGGTTGCAGCATTTCATGCAGGTATATATATATACCAAAAGGTTTTTGATTTACTGCTTTTGCTCCGATTCGCAACATCCATGTCGGTAAGATAAGCAAGCATAACCATATAAAAAGACAGAATATATCTGTATAAATATATTGCTGGGAATAATGGCTTGCATCAATATCATAAATAACCCTGAGTAGGATGTAAGCTATAGCTATAAATGTGCATAAGTATAGTGAGATTGTGGCAATGGAATCATGAACAGTATAGCGCTTTGTGATGCCTTTTAAATGCTTCTTTGTTTCAGATGCATACATGCGGGTTTCGTACAGATTGCGTTTAGTGGGCATCAATTCAGTAACGCAAGTATCTGAAGAGCATAGCATAGTTGTCCGCTCTGTCGTTGCATGGTAGCAGGCAAAGATTTTTTCTTCGCCAAAAGGCAACGTTAAACTGTCCGCAAATCCTTGTTGCTCAATAAACCAATTTTTGCGCACTGCATAATTTGCTGTTTCACAGTTTAAGACAAGTCCTTTTTCATAGGCAGCCAGATCCATGGCGAATTGACGTAATCGTTCAATTATTGCACATCTTGAAGTGGCCGTTCCATTGTGTTCATAATTATAATATGCCCGAATGAAATCAACCCCAGGTTGTAAGTTTTCTGCATAGTGTTGTAACCAACTTTTTGAATCAGGAATGGTGTCAGGATTCAAAACGATTACCCACTCACTAAACGAGGCTTTGATACCTAAGGTTATAGCTAACTTTCGAAGTTCTATATGCCGTGATGTTGCAGGCACATAGGTTTGTCTTAGGTTCTTATAGCTATTTGAAAATTGTTTTATAACAAGTGAGGTCTCATCTGAAGATTTTTCATCTACAACTATAACCTCAAAGTTTCCTTTATATTCTTGCTCCAAAAGTTTGGGTAGCAGCATTTTTAGTTGGTCTGCCTGGTCACGAGAGGGTATAACGATACTGACTTTGGGATAGATGGGCTGATCGTTCTTTTTTTGGTTATAAAGAGCAATGTGTGTAGCAACTTCTATTTCTTGTGCTTCATGTTGCCATTGTGCGTATTTATGCAGTAAACGATAATGGCGCCAACGTAATAAATAGGTGACAAGAATCAAGAGGCATGCCACAACAGGTATGCACATCAGGAAAAATGGATTATGTAAAGAGTAAAAGTTGAGCATAGGATACTGATTTTAGATATACCAATATTTAGAAACACATACCACCTATTAAAGAGGACTAGTCTTATAAAAAAAGAAAACAAATTATCCTCGACGAAATTCTGCACAAACAATGGCTGTTGCTACAGCTACGTTTAAACTTTCGCTTGTTAATCGGTCTTCAGGAAAGTTTGGTATGAGAAGTTTGTGTGTAACACACTGTGCTACAGCCGGGGAAATGCCATTTCCTTCGTTACCCATCACGATAATACCTGTTTTCGTAAGATTTTGTTGATATATGTTGCTTCCATCAAGAAATGTTCCGAAGACAGGAGTATTTAAGTCTAAACACTTAAGGAATTTGGGTAAGTCTACATAGTGTATATGTACACGGCCAATAGCACCCATTGTGGCTTGTATTACCTTGGGAGCATAAGCATCAGCCGTATCTAATGATGCAAAAATGTGCTCGATGCCAAACCAGTCAGCAATGCGAATTATTGTTCCCAAATTTCCTGGGTCCTGTATACCGTCCAATGCTAAGCAAAGATTATTCAGGGGTAGAGAAGCCATGGATTTATCAGCCTCAGCTTCACATGAAGGTATCTCAAAAATGGCAATGCCTCCTCGTGGCGAACGTAATAACGATAAGCGTTCAAGATCAGCTTGTTTAACAGTTTCGACCAATTTTGCTTTTCGCAGTAAGTTAGGATTGGCTGCTTGCAAAAAATCTTCTGTAGCATAAAGAGCTTTACAAGGTATCAAGGGTAGCAAGTCTGTGATAACCTTAGGCCCTTCGGCAATGAAACAATGTTGAGCATCACGATGCTTTTTGAGGTTGAGTGAGTGTATGTATTTTACGAGATTTTTCGTTATCATTATTCTTGTTGCATGAATTGTTTACGATATTGTTACAACAGAAAGTAAGGCAGGTAGGCCTGTCTGAAACCCAGAGATGCGTCGTTGAGTTTTACCACACGCTTTTGCGACTGAGCCATAATATAAGGTATTTGCTTAAAGTTTTTGAGCAGATAATTATGGAAACAAAAAAGCTGGAAGAAAGGATTAAACTCCTCTTCCAGCTTAAACTGTAGTAAGATAATGATAGCAGAAAAGCTATATTATGCTTCAGCAGGAGCTTCAGCCTCGCTAGCTTCAGCAGCTTGTGCTTCAGCTTCAGCCTTAGCAGCAGCCTCAGCCTCAGCTTTGGCAGCAGCTTCAGCAGCCTTCTTCTCAGCTACTTTTTCTGCGATTTTCTCATTTACCTTCTTTTCTGCTTCAAGGCGAGCTTCAGCTTCAGCCTTCTTTTCAGCAGCGTTTTTGTTGGCAGCAGCCGTGCACTTGGCTTCCTTCTCCTGCTTCCAAGCTTCGAACTTGCTCTTTGCAGCAGCTTCGTCGAAAGCACCCTTGCGAACACCACCGTTCAAGTGCTTCATAAGCATAACACCTTCGTTTGACAAGATGTTGCGAACGGTATCGGTAGGCTGAGCGCCGTTTTCTACCCAGTAAAGGGCACGTTCAAAATTCAAATCTACTGTGGCGGGATTGGTGTTGGGGTTGTAAGTACCAATCTTTTCAGTAAACTTACCATCACGTGGTGCTCTTACGTCAGCGATTACAATGCTGTAGAAAGCATAGCCTTTACGGCCATGACGCTGCAATCTGATTTTAGTTGCCATTTTTTATATTGTATTTATAGGTTTGAATTATGCCGTTATCTCGTAACAGCTCTGCAAAATTACTACTTTTTGTTTTTACAGCCAAATAGCTTTTGCTTTTTTTGATGATAATCAACGTATTTAGCTTTGTAGTAATAATTTTAGGGTTTGTTTGTTGGTAAGAATCAAGCCTTCATGCTAGACTTCGTCAAATAGATAATCAAAGCGATATAGGCTACCAATGATACTATTTGCGAAACGGGTGATGCAATATATTCGGCATTGGCAAAATTGAGTCCGCCGAATTGCATACCGGCACTTACAACTCCCATCAACGCACCACCAGCGATAAAACCGGAAGCGAGGAGTGTGCCTTTTTCATTTCTGCGTTGATTCAACTGTACGTCTGAAGAACGACTATTGATATACCAATTTACAAATCCGCCAACGATAAGGGGTAAGTTAAGTTGAAGAGGAATGAACATTCCCAACGCAAAAGCGAGCGCTGATACACCACAAAATGTCAGAACGATAGATATGACAGCTCCAATACCATAAAGCATCCATGGTGCACCTTGTCCACTCATCAGAGGTTCAATCACTGCAGCCATAGCGCGTGCCTGAGGAGCAGCCATAACATCAGAATTATCGGGAGTAAAGCCGTATGCTTTGTTAAGAATCATGATGACGCCGCCAACAGTAGCAGCAGAAACAAGAATACCGATAAACTTGAATGCTTCCTGTTTATGAGGAGTTGCTCCTAACCAGTAACCAATCTTCAAATCAGTAATGAATGCACCAGCTGACGATAATGCAGTACATACAACACCACCCATGATAAGGGCCGCCACCATACCACCGGTACCTTTCAGTCCGACAACTACCATAATGATAGATGAAAGAATCAACGTCATGAGTGTCATGCCACTTACAGGGTTTGAACCGACAATCGCTATGGCATTGGCTGCAACCGTAGTAAACAAGAAAGCAATTATAGCTACAATCAATATACCTACAATTGTGAACAGCAAATTACCCTCCATTACATCAAAATAGAAGAATAAGGTAGTAGCAACCAATGTCAACAAAGAACCAATGGCTATGATTTTCATAGAAATGTCACGTTGTGTGCGAGCCACTTGTTCGTCAACGTTTCCACCTTTGAAAATTTTTCCTACCAAGCTGAAAGCGCTTTTGATAACTCCCCAACTTTTGATTACACCAATGATACCAGCCATTGCAATACCGCCAATGCCTATACTTTTAGCATAGCCGAATAATTGTTCGGGCGAGGCAATAGCTGCCGTAATCGCTGCGGTATCTTTGGTAGCCTCAACAACAATCATGTCAGGGAATATAAGTGCAATGCCAGGTACAATTAACCACCATACTGCTATTGAGCCAAAGCAGATTATTGCGGCATATTTTAAGCCCACAATGTAGCCCATACCCAAAAGTGCTGCACTGGTGTTTATGCTTAGTACGAGTTTGGCTTTATCGGCAACCATACTTCCGACCTCGCAGCAACGCGTAGTGAAATTTTCATTCCATGCACCAAATGCAGCAACCGCGAAGTCATAAAGACCACCAATAATGCCGGCAACCAGCAACGGTTTAGCTTGTGACCCGCTTCGTTCGCCAGAAATAAGAACTTGAGTTGAAGCGGTTGCTTCTGGAAATGGATACTTTCCGTGCATGTCTTTGACAAAATATTTGCGGAAAGGAATCAAAAACAAGATACCTAATACACCACCCAAAAGTGATGAGAAGAATACTTGCATAAAGTTTACCGTTAGTTCGGGATACTTGTTTTGGAGAATGTAAAGTGCCGGTAGTGTAAAAATAGCACCGGCTACAATCATACCCGAACAAGCACCAATGCTTTGGATAATGATGTTTTCACCTAAAGGATCTTTACGATGGGTAGCACCGCTTACACCTACTGCAATAATTGTGATAGGTATGGCCGCTTCAAATACCTGACCGACTTTCAATCCAAGATAAGCTGTAGCTGCTGAAAAAATTATAGCCATCAGAATACCCCAGGTAACCGACCAAGGTGTGACTTCACGGTAGGTCTGTGTCGGTTTCATCAAAGGTTCGTATTCCTCACCATCTTTCAGAGGTCTGAATGCGTTGTCTGGAAGGGATACTTCTTTTGTTACTTTTTCCATGAATTTTATATGTTAACGCGATAGAAAATGTTATGCTATTTTACACAACATTTTCTATCGTCTAGTAATTATTAGGTCAAATCGCTGTTTACCAAATATCTACGCGATTTTTCTTCGAGATGTATAAAGGGTCTTTCTTTGTAATGTTGAAAGCTTTATACCACGCATCAATATGAGGTAAGGCACCATTTACACGCCACAAAGCGGGAGAGTGAGGGTCTACTTTAACTAATTGACGCAACATAGGTTCACGCATATTGTTAGCCCAAACCAAACCATAGCTTAAGAAAAAGCGTTGCTCGGGTGTAAATCCATCCTTCGTAGTTAAAGGATTTTCTTTCATTGCGTTTTGAAGTGCCTGATAAGCAATATTCAATCCGCCATGGTCAGCAATGTTTTCGCCTAAGGTAAGTTGACCATTCGCGTGTAGCCCAGGAAGTACTTCAATTTTATCAAAGAAGTCGCGCATTACTTGAGTACGCTTTTTGAAATTTTCAGCATCCTGCTTGCTCCACCAATTTCGGAGGTTACCGTTCTTGTCGAATTGTGATCCTTGGTCATCAAATCCATGCGTCATTTCGTGTCCGATAACAACACCGATGGCTCCGTAATTACAAGCATCGTCAGCTTCTGCATTAAAGAACGGCGGTTGCAGAATACCTGCCGGGAAACATATTTCGTTAGTTGTTGGATTGTAGTATGCGTTAATGGTCTGAGGAGTCATGAGCCATTCTGTACGGTCTGTACGTTTGTTGACGCGAGAATCGGTGATGTATTTGCTCATAAATTTCGATGCATTCATCATGTTCTCGTAATAGCTCAGCGAATCGACGATGTTAAGATTTGAGTAGTCCATCCATTTATCAGGATAACCAATCTTTACATAAAAGCTATTCAGTTTGTCGTGGGCTTGCTTCTTCGTTTCATCGCTCATCCATTCTTGCATGTCGATACGTTCGCCCAAAGCTTTTTGCAAGTTTTTAACCAACTGAATCATTCTTTGTTTAGATGATTCGGGGAAGTACTTTTCGACATACATACGTCCGACAGCCATACCTAAGGCACTCTGAACTGCACTTACTGCACGTTTCCAACGCGGGCGATCTTGTTCAGCACCGCTCATGGTGTGATTGTAAAAAGCAAAACTTTCCTTGCGGAAACGATCGCTCAACGCATTAGCTGCATCGTCAACAATTTTAAAGTAAAGATATGCTTTCAAATCATCAATAGGGGCCTCGTTCAGAAGCTTTTCTACCTCATGAATAGGTTCAGGTTGACCTACGCAAATATGTTCAAATGCAGGGATGCCATTGAGCAAGAACAAAGTACTCCAATCAATACCAGGATAGTTTGACAGAAGCTCGGCATAACTCATTTTGTGATAGTTGGCTTCTATATCACGAAGTTTTGTAGCACTGTATGAAACTGTAGCAATTTTAGTTTCAATATCCAGTACCGCCTGCATGTTCTTTTCGGCCTGTTCTGCATTTATGCCAGTCATGCTGAACAGATTTTTGACGTATTGCTTGTATGCAGTTCTTATTTTTGATGTGGATTCATCATTTTCTAGATAGTAGTCGCGTTCTCCCATCGACAAACCACCTTGGTAAACCTGCATCAAATTCCACTCAGCATCTTTAATGTCGGCATTGCAGCTGATGTCAAAGAAGTTGCTTATACCATTTGCATGCATTTTAGCCATGATATACTGAATGGCAACGCGAGAGTTTGCAGCCATCACTTCTGCAAGCATGGGTTTGATCGGAGCATAGTCCTCTTTATTCCGGCGAACGCTATCCATTGCCAGTTTGTAAAGAGAACCTATTTTTTGTTCAAGCGTTCCTTGCTTGTGATTCTTTGAAGCAATTTCCTCAATCAATTCACGAATCTGCTTGTTGTTATTATCAGACAAGGCATCGAATTGTGAATAGCGCGAGTACTCAGGAGTCAACGGATGAGCTTTTTGCCATCCCCCAGTTGCGTATTCATAGAAATCAGTTCCGGGTTTTGCTTTCAGGTTCATATTCCCTTTGTCAATGCCCAGCAGATTGTCTTGTTGTGCAAAAGCAGCAGTAGCAGCTAATGCCAACGTGGGTAATAATTGTTTGATGTTCATGATGTTTGAATTTTTATTTTCGGTAGATTTTGAGATTCGTAAGTAGCAAATCAACGTTAGAATCTACCGAGAATTATTTTAAGTGTTAGCTCTCAAGTTGTTCAAGTGCTTCTTCCCAAGCCAGTTCAGCTTCTGTAAGTTTCTGCTGAATGTCATTGTAAGCTTCAAACAAAGTAGCATCAGCAGCCCCTTCAGGGGTTGCAAGTTTGGCTTCGAGCTTTGTCTTTTCATTTTCAAGCTCCATAACCAACTGTTCGCACTGTTCCACTTTCTTTTCAGCCTTGCGTTTTAATTTAGCTTGTTCCTTTCGTTCCTCGTAGCTGAGTTTGCCATCTGAAGGTTGTGACGTAGTGGCTTTGGGGGAATTTCCAGAGGGAGAACCAATTGTGTGGAGTTCATCTAAAGATTCCATTTCTTTTTTCTGTAAGAAATCGTAGATACCTCCAATATGTTCTCTAACCAACCCACCGCCAAATTCGTAAACTTTAGATACTAACCCATTTAAGAAATCACGGTCATGACTTACAACGATTACTGTTCCGTCGAATGCAAGGATAGCTTCTTTCAGCACATCCTTTGTACGCATGTCCAAATGGTTGGTCGGTTCATCCAGAATAAGGAAATTGACAGGTTCCAAAAGCAACTTTATCATAGCCAATCTGGATCGCTCACCTCCAGAAAGCACTTTAACTTTTTTATCAGATGCTTCTCCGCCAAACATAAAAGCGCC
This sequence comes from Prevotella sp. CAG:891, assembly GCA_000437675.1. GTDB lineage: Bacteria > Bacteroidota > Bacteroidia > Bacteroidales > Bacteroidaceae > Alloprevotella. The sequence continues at coordinate 29,425 of FR901805.1, read as the reverse complement.
CAATATGTCGCGAATTTTCAAGCGGATGTCACCCTTTGCCACACGGTCTATTGTGTCGAATACTGTGAGTTCTCCGTCAAGCATTTGCGCCTGATTCTGAGCATAATATCCAATTTCAACATTATGGCCTAGCTTAAGCGAACCTTTGTATGGAATTTCATTCATAATGCACTTTACCAAGGTCGATTTACCTTCACCATTTTTACCGACAAAAGCTACTTTCTCGCCGCGTTTTATGGTGAGATTTACGTCATGGAACACACAATGGCTGTCGTAATCCTTTCGTAAATCTTCGCAAATAACGGGGAAATCGCCTGAGCGCGAACAAGGAGGAAATTTTAGATGCAAGCTCGAGTTGTCTACTTCATCAACCTCGATAGGTACAATTTTTTCAAGTTGCTTTATTCGGCTTTGAACCTGAACGGCCTTAGTCGGTTTGTATCGGAATCGTTCAATAAAGTCCTCAATGTCGGCTATTTCTTTTTGTTGGTTGGCGTAAGCTCTCAACTGTTGTTCCCGACGTTCTGCACGTAGCTTTATGAATTCATCGTACGTTACTTTATAGTCTGTAATCTTACCGCAGGAAATTTCCAGCGTGCGATTAGTCACATTGTTAATGAAGGCACGGTCGTGGCTAACCAGAACAACAGCTCCTGGAGAGCGGCTTAAGAATTGTTCAAGCCAACGGATGCTCTCGATATCCAAATGGTTGGTAGGTTCGTCAAGTAGTAGGACATCCGGTTGGCGAAGAAGCAATTTTGCCAACTCGATTCGCATACGCCATCCACCCGAAAACTCTTTTGTTGGTCGGTTAAAGTCATTGCTCGTAAATCCCAAACCAAGTAGAGTTTTTTCCAATTCTGCGTGGTAATTCATGCCACCCATCATTTGGAAGCGTTCACTTTCGTATGTAAAGCGTTCAACCAGATTCATGTAGTCTGCGCTTTCATAGTCAGTTCGTTCCGCCAGTTGGTTGTTAAGTTTCTCAATGCGCTCTTGCATTTCGCTGATGTGTTCGAATGCTTTTTCTGCTTCCTCCATCACGGTATGCTCATCGCTCAGTACCATAACTTGCGGCAAGTAACCAATGCTGATGTCATTCTGTATTGCTACATTGCCACTTGTAGGCAACTGCTGTTTTGCCAGTATTTTTAAGAGCGTAGACTTTCCTGCTCCGTTCTTTCCGACAAGAGCAATGCGGTCTTTTTTATTTATAACAAACGACACGTCCGCAAAGAGCGGACGTGCGCTAAACTCAACAGAAAGATTTTCTACAGATATCATAAAAATACAATTCTCGAACGAGAAAAACTTTTGCATGCAACTGAATTGCATACAATGTAATGCTGATAATGCCAGCGGGGTGTCTGTTTCTAAACAGGTCGGAAAATGATCAACTCACACTTGTTAGTAACAGACATCCTACCGGCATTATTTAGTTAAATTAGTTTTCGTTCGAATTTTCTCTTTGAAAGAAATTTCACAAAAACTTTTTAGTAGCTTCGTGCAATAATTACGCGACAAGTAGCAGGTTTACCGCTCACCATGTCAACGCCCAGATTCTCTTGGCTGTAGCCATAAGGCACACAGCGGATTGTAGCTTGTGTTTCAGCCTTGATTTGAGCCTCTGTTTCTTCAGTGCCATCCCAGGGGCAAAGGAAGAAACCGCCATCCTTCACTCGTTCCTTGAACTCTTCATAGTTGTCGCAGGGGAAAATGTTGTCGTCCAGACGTTTTTTGGCCTTGTTGTAAATGTTCGTCTGAATTTCTTCAAGCAGATTCTTTACGTAATCCTCAATACCATCGAACGAAAGGGTTTCTTTCTCCAGCGTATCACGACGCATTAACTCGATAGTATTGTTTGCCAAATCACGTCCACCCATAACCAGACGTACAGGAACGCCCTTCAATTCGTAGTCGGCAAATTTGAAGCCCGGGCGCTTGTTATCAGCGTTATCGTATTTCACACGAATCCCCATAGCCTTCAGGCGTTCGGTCAATCCACCTAATTTTTCATTGAAAGCGGCCAATTCAGTATCACCCTTATAAATAGGAACAATTACAACCTGAATAGGAGCCAAGTGCGGAGGAAGTACCAAGCCATTGTCATCAGAGTGAGTCATGATGAGTGCACCCATCAATCGTGTACTTACACCCCATGAGGTGGCCCATGCGTAATCCATCTTGTTTTCTTTGTCGACAAACTGCACATTGAAAGCCTTGCCAAAGTTTTGACCCAAGAAGTGGCTTGTACCACTTTGCAAAGCTTTACCATCCTGCATCATAGCCTCAATAGTGTAGGTATCGAGCGCGCCGGCAAAGCGTTCAGTAGCGCTCTTTACACCGCGAACTACGGGAATTGCCATTACTTCCTTGGCAAAGTCTGCATAAACATCGAGCATTTGTTTGGCACGAGCTTCGGCTTCTTCGCGAGTGGCATGCGCCGTGTGACCCTCTTGCCACAAGAATTCTGACGTACGGAGGAACAAACGCGTACGCATTTCCCAACGCATCACATTGCACCACTGGTTGCAGCACAAGGGCAGATCGCGCCATGAATGAATCCATTTGCGGTAAGTATTCCAAATAGTAGTTTCAGAAGTAGGACGGATAATCAATTCCTCCTCAAGCTTTGCTGCAGGGTCAACCACAACACCATCGCCGTCGGGGTTTGCTTTCAGGCGGTAGTGAGTAACTACAGCACATTCTTTAGCAAAACCTTCAACATGTTCAGCTTCCTTTGAAAGAAAACTTTTAGGAATGAGCATTGGGAAGTAAACGTTCTGCACGCCGGTTTCTTTAAAACGGGCATCGAGTGACTGTTGGATTTTTTCCCAAATAGCATAACCGTAAGGTTTGATTACCATACAGCCACGCACGTCTGCCTGTTCTGCCAAATCGGCTTTAACTACCAATTCATTATACCAGCGTGAGTAATCAACGCTACGCTTTGTAAGATCTTTGAGTTCTTTTGCCATTTTGATTTTGCGTATAGTTGCCACGGAGTAATCTAACAATTTTTAGTCATTTTACTGCTTAGTGGCATTTAATAATTTATTCTTGACCGCAAAAATACAAATAAAAGGGCAGAAAAAGATGCTAGTAATATGTCTTTTTGTATCTTTGCCCCAACTAATATCATCATTCAATCAAATTATTAACGTTATGACAAAGATGAAATTATCAGTTTGTGCTCTTAGCGTAGCTATGCTTCTGAGCAGTTGTGGTGGTATGACAAATACCGCCAAAGGTGGTCTGATTGGTGGTGCCGGTGGTGGTGCTTTAGGTGCTTTGGTTGGCCAATTCATTGGTAAAGGTAAAGGTGCCGCAATTGGTGCAGCTGTAGGTACTGCAGTTGGTGCTGGTGCTGGTATTCTGATTGGTAACAAAATGGATAAGGCTAAGAAAGCTGCAGAATCTGCTAATGCTGAGGCTGAAATTCTTACAGATAAAGATGGTACGCAGTATGTTCGTGCTACTTTCGACAGTGGTTTGTTGTTTAACACTGGTTCTGCAACTCTCAGCGCTCCTGCAAAGACGTCTATCAACAAATTTGTCAATGGACTCGTAGCTGAAGACAATACTTACAACATTGCTATTGCCGGATTTACCGACAATGCTGGTTGGAAAAATTGTACTGCTGAGCAGAGCAAAGCTAAGAACCTTGAGTTGTCGCAGCAGCGTGCAAACTCTGTGAAGACCCAAATCGTAATGGCCGGTTATCCTTCTGCTCGCCTTGTAAGTGTTCAAGGTTATGGCGAAGATAATCCCGTTGCTGACAACTCTACGGCTGCCGGTAAGGCTGAAAACCGTCGTGTTGAGGTTTACATCATTCCTAGCAAGGAAATGATTGAGGCTGCTAATGCTGCTTCTAAGTAAGGTTGATTTTCTCTCATTATTCTGAGAAACTTCTTTATACCAAAGAGGGTTGAGTGTACGCAATGATAGCTGTACACTTAACCCTCTTTTTTTAGATAGGGAAGCTGGTTGAAAAAAGTCTGGTAGAAATAGGTGCGATATTCGGTAATGAAGAAAAGTCATCAAGGCTATTCTGGTCTGTTATGAATTTAACAAACAACTTTTATGTTTGTATTTGCGATATAATAAAAGTGAAATTTCTAAGTTCCGTGTTTCTTGAATTTTCGAGTAAAAAGCACGTCAAGGATGCCCTGCTTATGTTGTTTTTAAAAGTGCTGATTCTCAATAGTTCCGCGATTGTACGAATTTATTCCAAGATTTTGCAAACTAGCTCGGAACTAATTCAAACTAGGTCGGAACTAAATTCAACTGGCTTGGAACTAATTTTCAGAATCGCGGAGTAATTTTAATCAACAAGCCCAAGTGTGCATAAAACAACCGATTTGTAGCAGCAAATATTAAACTGAGATTTAGATAAATTTTGCTTTTTCAAGGAAACTCGTTTAACATTTAGTCTTGCTTTAGTCGTGTTAAAAAGCGAATTCGAACAAATCAAAAGTGCGCTTTAATCTTTACTTTTCCGATTTACTTAAAGGTTGTAGCCTAAATATTAGGATAAACAGAAAAAGGCATTAAAAGCGCACTTTTGATACATACAAAGATTGCTTGTAGCAGTAGTGTTTAAACGATGGCATCAAATTGTATGGGAAGTAGGGTAGAAGCGTCGTCTACGATTCGCACCTTATCTTTTCCACACATGAGTATTCTGAATGCTTGCTGAGTGCGGGTTTGTGCTTCGATGAGTGCTTGGCGACAAATTCCGCAAGGCGATATAGGGCATACCGTAAAATCACCGTTAGACCCCCGTGCAGCTATAGCTATTGCTTTGATTTTTTCGTTGGGGTATTCTGATTGCGCATAAAATAAGGCCGTACGTTCCGCACAGGTTCCGGCTCCAAAGGCCGCATTTTCTTGGTTGCTTCCTTGTATGATTAAGCCATTGGTTAGCAAAATGGCTGCTCCAACATGAAAGTTAGAGTAGGGTGCATAGCTTTTGTAGGTAGCCTCGCGAGCAGCGTTTGTCAGTTCACTATCGGTGTTATTTAATTCGTTATAGGTATATTCTTGATATTCGACGCTAATTTTTATTGTATTCATTGTCTAAATCGTTTATAGGGTTTGCATGATTGTGTCTGTTTCTTTATGCCAATTGTTGGCTTAGATGAAGCGAATATAAGAAAGATTGTGCAATACCACTCACAAAACGTCTGAAAATATTCCTTGATTATTCAAAAAAATACCTATATTAAAATATTACTCAAAATACTTAAGGACAAAAACAGTTTCTAATATGGCTGCATAAAATTAGTTTAGTATTTTTGTAACCAAATATGGCATAACTTTGTTCCATAGGGAGTCTTTTGGTTTACTCCTTCATGAGCATGCCGTCAAAATTGAATGATATGTATGAAAATTATACCGAATTGCTGATTGAAGGATTGACTCGTGGTAAAGAACTGCAAGAGGCATACATTTTGGTATTACGCGATAGAAATGGTGAGAATTTTATGCCTATTCTTCTTTCGGCCCATGAATATGAAATGATTGCTTCAGCATTAAATCAACAGGATTTTTCTTGTTCGAAATTGATGAATCAGTTAGCAAGACGAGTTGGTATGCGACTTTTGGGTGTCAGATTGCTGCAGCCACGAAATGGACAGACACAAGCATTGATTGATTTTGAATGGATCAATGAAGTTGTGTCGATTGCGGTTCCTATGGCAGAAGCTGCAGTTGCAGCTTTGGAAGAAGGTGCTTCATTTTGGGTACAAAAAGACGTTCTTGCCCATCAAGTAAATTTTACCAATACATCAGACCGAATGACATTGCCCATTAGTGCAATGAACGATAAATTACTGCATGATGCACTTCAAGCAGCTGTCGATGAAGATAATTTTGAGCTGGCAAGCATTTTGCGCGATGAACTGAAAAAGCGTAATCAGGATACTCCAAACGATATTAATTGATTATGAAAGAAACCCGCATATTTTATGTGCCCGAGGGCGTTAATGGTACTTATGGTGAACTTCCAGCAGAGGAAGCCAGCCATGCAGTGCGCGTACTGCGAATGAAAGAGGGAGATGCTTTGACTGTAACGGATGGCCGAGGCATGTTTTATCATGCTGTCATAACTTTAGCAAGTCAAAAACATTGTCAGTTTGAAGTTGAGAAAGAGTGGCAAGATGAGAAGTTATGGCATGGAGGTATTCATTTAGCGGTGGCACCAACCAAGAACATGGACAGGATGGAGTGGTTTGCAGAAAAAGCAACGGAAATAGGTGTTGACCGTATTTCGCTCTTAAACTGTGCAAATTCAGAACGTAGGGTAGTGAAGACCGAGCGTTTGGAGAAAATTGTGGTTTCAGCCATGAAGCAAAGCCATAAAGCCTTTAAGCCTACGGTTGATGTCATGACTGATTTTGAAAAGTTTATTGCACAACCTTTTTGCGGACAAAAGTTTATTGCACATTGTTATGCTCCTGAGGACGTAGAAGATAATGTCAGCAAGGAATATGCAACTGACAATGAGGAAAATATTCATCTGACTGCGCGTAATTTTTTAGGAGACTTGCTCAGTAGTTCGGATAACTCATTGGTTCTAATCGGCCCTGAAGGAGACTTTAGTGTCAAGGAGGTAAAAATGGCTATTGCTGCTGGATTTCAACCTATAAGTCTGGGAAAAAGTAGGCTTAGAACAGAAACGGCGGCTTTGGTGGCTGTACATTTAATGTATTTGGCAAAGCGTAGATAAAAACGTACGAAGGTATTTTTGCAATTTAACTATGAACAGTTTACTAACCCTATATAAGGAATGGTGTGGCAAGGCACCTCACAAAATTGAAACATTGCCCAAGGCAGGAAGCAATAGACAGTACGTTCGTATGTTTGCGGCTGATGGCTCATCTGTAATTGGAGTAATTGGAACTTCAACTGACGAGAACCGCTGTTTTGTGTATTTAGCAAGCCATTTTACCGCTCAATCGTTACCCATGCCCAAAATATATGCGTTCAGCGATGATGAGTCGTGCTATATACAAGAGGATTTGGGTGATACCTCTTTATATAAAGCATTGGCTAAGGCAAGAGCAAACCAATATTATTATAGTTCAGAAGACAAAGAACTGTTGTCCAAAACAATAAAAGGTTTGGCCAGGGTGCAAGTTAAGGGAGTGGAAAACTTGGATTTTAGCAGATGCATTGAACCAAAGCGTTTTGATAAAACAGCTGCTATGTTCGACCTGAACTATTTCAAGTATTGCTTTTTAAAAACGACGGATTTACCTTTCGATGAAGTAAAACTTGAAGCTGACTTCGTGAACTTGGCACACGATTTGGTTGGCTGCACAGATTCGGGGCAATATTTTTTATATCGTGACTTTCAAGCACGCAACATCATGCTTGACGAATACGGCAATCCTCATTTTATTGATTTTCAAGGGGGAATGCAAGGGCCGCTACAGTATGATGTGGCTTCATTTTTGTGGCAGGCGTCTGCACGTTATTCACAAACAATGAGAGAACAACTTATCAGTGATTACATTGAAGAGTTGCGACAGCTTTTGCCGAATTTTGATGAAGAGAGTTTTCGATATCGTCTACAACTGTTTGTCTTGTTCAGAATTCTCCAGGTTCTGGGTGCTTATGGTTTGCGAGGTTATGTTGAACGAAAAAAATATTTTCTCGATAGTATACCATTGGCAATTCAAAACTTGCGTTGCGTACTTTCAGATGGAGTGGGGCTACCTTATGCATACTTAAATTCAGTGTTGCATAAGCTCGTAAATTTACCTCGGTTCA
>FR901805.1:8539-21628 GCA_000437675.1 Prevotella sp. CAG:891 | reverse complement strand
CCTCGGTTCAGCAGTCAGCAACCTTCTGAATTGTCAGATAAGACTAAGCAGGCAGATGATACGCGATTGACTGTTCGTGTTTTTAGCTTTAGTTATAAAAAGGGTATACCAGAGGATACTTCAGGTAATGGAGGCGGTTATGTGTTTGATTGTCGGAGTACGCATAATCCCGGACGATATGAACCTTATAAGAAACTGACCGGATTAGATGAGCCTGTGATTAAGTTCTTGGAAGAGGATGGTGAAATTCTCACATTTCTGGATTCTGTTTACAGATTGGCAGATGTACATGTAGCTCGTTATCTGGAAAGAGGATTTACTAATTTGATGTTCAGTTTTGGCTGTACGGGCGGACAGCATCGCAGTGTGTATTCAGCGCAGCATTTGGCAGAACACATACACAAGAAGTTTGGAATTACTGTAAAAGTGTGTCATCGCGAACAAGGTATTGAAGCAACTTATCCGGCTTTGGTGGCAAAGAGTCATACAGATTAAAAAGTAGTACAAATTAGTGCGAAAACACCTCAGTTTTAATAGTTTGAGTTAATTAAGTCTGTGATATGCCAAGTCTGCTTGCCTTTGCAGTATAGTTAAGTTAGTATAAAAATAACAATTTGAGTGTGTGTATTTCAGAATTAAATGTAACTTTGCTATCGACCTACGAAATAACATAATATGAGTAAAGACGTCTATCAGCCCATTTACGCTGCATTAGCTGCCAATAACTTGACTGATGCTCAAGAATTGGTTAATCAAGCAATTGTCTCATACGGAGAAAATGCTCAGCTTTACTATTTACAAGGTAAAGTGTATATGAAGCAATCAGCATGGACAAAAGCTATAAGTAGTTTCCTGAAAGCCGAAGAATTGGAGCCGGAAGGACCTGCCAAGGAGTGCCGTTTGATGCTTATAGACATTATGGAGTTCTATAATAAGGACATGTTTAATCAGTAATATATAACAAATCTTTGAAATCTGTTTTTGCAGTAATAATCTATTATTGATTTAACTTGCAGAAATACGATATATAAGAATCTGACAAGTAATCATAATCTATTAACTATGAGCAAAATGAAAGGTGCCCTTGTCATTGACACTGAGAGATGCAAGGGGTGCGGCTTATGCATTGTTGCTTGCCCAACGCAAACGCTCGCATTATCTAAAAACGAGGTAAATCACAAAGGGTATGCATTCTGTGAAGAAGTGAACGATACTTGTATCGGTTGTTCATCTTGCGCTATTGTGTGTCCAGATGGTTGCATCAGTGTTTACCGAAAAAAAGTTGAATAATCATATACTATCCTTCCATGAAAGAAGAAAACGAAATACTCCTTCTTAAAGGAAATGAAGCTATTGCCCACGCTGCAATCCGCTGTGGATGCGACGGCTACTTTGGTTATCCTATTACACCGCAAAGTGAAGTGCTTGAAACATTAGCCGAACTCAAACCTTGGGAAACCACAGGTATGGTTGTGTTGCAGGCAGAAAGCGAGGTGGCATCAATTAATATGGTATATGGCGGTGGAGGCTCTGGTAAACGAGTTATGACTTCATCGGCTTCACCAGGTGTAGCTTTAATGCAGGAAGGCATTAGCTATATGGCTGGTGCAGAGGTTCCGGGCTTGATTGTAAACGTTCAGCGCGGTGGTCCCGGATTAGGTACTATTCAGCCTTCGCAGAGTGACTATAACCAGGCTACTCGTGGTGGCGGTAATGGTGACTATAATGTAATTGTCTTGGCTCCGGCTTCTGTACAGGAAATGGCTGATTTTGTAGATTTGGCCTTTACTTTGTCATTCCGTTATCGTAATCCGGCAATGATTCTCTCAGATGGTGTCATTGGTCAGATGATGGAAAAAGTGGTTCTTCCTCCCTACAAACCTCGTAGAACAGAAGAAGAAATAGCCAAAGAATGCCCCTGGGCTGCCAATGGACATGGATTGAAACAGCGTAAGCCCAATGTTATTACCTCTCTTGAACTTGAATCAAGCATAATGGAAGTCAGAAACTTGCATCTTCAAGAGAAGTATAAAGAAATCAAAGAAAAAGAAGTGAGATACGAAACAAAGCAGCTGGATGATGCTGATTATGCAATCGTCGCTTTTGGTTCTGCTTCTCGTATTTCGCAGAAAGCCATAGAAATAGCACGTAAACGTGGTATTAAGGTGGGTTCTTTCCGTCCGATTACTTTGTGGCCGTTCCCCGAAAAGGAAATAAAGGAACTGGCTAACAAGGTTAAGGGTATCCTCGTTGTGGAAATCAATGCCGGACAAATGGTATTTGATGTTCGCAATGCAGTTGAAGGTAAAGTTCCTGTTGAACAATATGGCCGTCTTGGTGGTATTGTGCCTGATCCCGATGAAATTGTGGAAGCTCTTGAAAGACTCCAGAGATAATTTCCTATTTGTTTTTGCTGTATTTGCTAAATAGTTGGCAAATGGCAAATTATATCAGACATCCCTCATTATATTTCTATCCTGAATATTTACATGCTGAATTCACCGTTTGACAACGACAAAAGTATATTAGAACGCTTGAAGCATCCAGAAATGGAAGCCCGGAAACGTAAGGCCGGAAAGAACCTTTTTATTCGCAATATCCTGAATAGCTTGTTTATCTTATTGGCAATTATAGCTATGGTTGGAATATTGTTTGCTGATAAGGGTAGTAGCTTGACCATTTGGTATGGATTAGGACTTTTTGCTGTTCTTATTAAAATGGTTGAAGTGGTGCTGCGGATGCCTGGATTAAATAAGTAACGAATACATTTCTCTTATATCGTCATCTATGACACGAGAAGATATTATAAAGCCCGAGAATTTGGTTTATGAGAAACCAAAACTCTTGAACGATATGGGTATGCATTATTGCCCTGGTTGTTCGCATGGTGTTGTTCATAAACTCATTTCTGAAGTAATCGCAGAAATGGGAATGGAAGACCATACTATTGGCATTAGTCCTGTAGGTTGTGCTGTTTTTGCTTATAGATACATTGATATTGACTGGCAAGAAGCAGCTCATGGACGTGCGCCTGCATTAGCTTCGGCTTGTAAGCGTTTATGGCCTGACAGATTGGTGTTTACTTACCAGGGTGATGGAGATATGGCTTGTATTGGTACGGCTGAAACAATCCATGCCTTGAACCGTGGTGAGAACATTACTATGATTTTCATCAATAATGCTATTTACGGCATGACGGGTGGACAAATGGCACCTACGACATTGGTAGGTATGAAAACAGTGACTTGTCCTTACGGTCGTGATCCTCAACTCCATGGCTATCCGCTTAATATAACTGACCTTGCTGCTAATCTGGAAGGAACAGCTTATGTAACGCGTCAGAGTGTTCATAGTGTAGCTGCAATTCGTAAAGCAAAGAAAGCTATCAGAAAGGCTTTTGAAAACTCTATGGCAGGAAAAGGTTCAAACCTTGTCGAAATAGTTGCAACCTGTTCATCTGGCTGGAAATTATCTCCTGTTAAGGCAAACCAGTGGATGGAAGAACACATGTTCGATTTTTATCACGTGGGTGACTTAAAGGATAAATAGTTGGGTTGCTACCATATAGTAAAGAATTCTCTTACATTCATAGAAGTGAATTAACCATGAAACAAGAAATAATTATATCAGGTTTCGGTGGACAGGGTGTACTTTCCATGGGCAAAATTCTTGCTTACGCTGCACTGATGGAGGGAAAGGAAGTGACCTGGATGCCTGCTTATGGACCTGAGCAACGCGGTGGTACTGCTAATGTAACAGTGATTATTAGTGAGGAACCTATATCGTCTCCTATCCTCAGTAGTTACGATTCTGCAATATTGCTAAATCAACCCTCTCTTGATAAGTTTCAACCTAAAGTAAAACCGGGTGGAACTTTAATTTACGATAGCTTTGGCATCATTGAAAAACCTGTGAGAACAGACATCGAGTCATGGCAAATTCCTGCAATGGAAGCTGCTGCAGAAATGGCTATGATGAAATGTTTTAACATGTTTGTTCTTGGTGGCTATTTGAAACTTCATCCCATAGTTTCCATCGAGAGTGTTATGAAAGCGCTTCGCAAAACTTTGCCTGAGCGTCATCATGGACTTTTACCCATGAATGAACAGGCCATACTGAAAGGTATGGAAATCATTCATCAGTAAGTAATATAAATTAATTATTTATGGCTAACAGAAGACAACTCAAGAAGAGTGTAAAGATGCTAACTGGCGAGTTATTCGCTGATTGCGTTGCTTTAAGCATGTGCCAACAAGGCAACAAAGAGAAGTTGGATGAACTCATGAAGGAAGTTATCGAACTGCATATGGATTATGTAGCTCGTATCAGCCATACTGAACGAGGTTCAGAGAAGGTGTTCTATAAGAAACTTAAGCAAGAGTTCACTGAAAAAGTAAACGACTTGAGCAATCGCATTATCAATGCATAGTATTACATAAACGAAACGTCAAATTGCCTGCTTTCAGTTCTTACGTTCTTAACTACTAAAGAATAGTTGAAAGATATGAGGCGATTTGACGTTTTATATTGAGCTGTTTTTATATGCTGTTTCGTTTGTATAGCATTGCTTGATGATTGTTGTGATGAACGAATGAACTATACGGTCATTGAAGTTGACTTTATCCATGTTTATCGAAATGAACAAGCAAACCTATACATTATAACTATTAGTAGAAAGATAAGTTACATGATTCAGAAGCTTTGTCGTGCAGTATTGTTTTCATGGTTAGGGTGGAAAGAAGAGGTTGATCAACCCCGTCCGCCAAAATGTATTATTTGTGTGGCACCACACACTAGCAATTATGATTTCTTAATAGGTAAGGCTTATTATACAGCAATAGGACTGACGTCAAACTTTTTAATGAAAAAAGAATGGTTTGTAGGTCCATTAGGCTATATATTTAAAAAAATGGGAGGTATACCTGTAGAGCGGAGTAAGCATACAAGTATGACTGATCAGTTAGCGGAAGTTGCGCGTAAATCTGCAAATTTTTCCCTTGCTGTAACACCAGAAGGTACAAGATCAAAAGTAACACAATGGAAGCGTGGGTTTTATTACATTGCATTAAAGGCAAACATTCCTATATTGCTGTATGCGATAGATTATCCTACCAAACGCATTGTTTGTAAGCGTACGATTCATCCTTCAGGAGATATCGAAGCAGACATGCGGAGTATTATGGAATACTATAAGGATTTTAATGGAAAGTATCCAGAAAAGTTCGCTATCGAACAGTTATAATATTTATTCTGAAAAAAATAAACGCCTCTGAATAATAAATCCAGAGGCGTTTATTTTATGTATTATAATTATTAGTTTTCTTCAGCGTAGTCTGATTGAGCCTGTACTACAAACAATAAATCTTCTACATTGAAGTCTCCAATACCTTCTTTTTTCGCTTTCTTAGCTACGTATTCAGCAATCACTTCTTCGTCGATTTCTATATAACCATCTTTGTCAGCGGGAGTGTCTAAGATACCGCTTTCGATGTAGTATTCAATAATGACATCGAGAAAGTAATATAATTGTTCTTCCGTAAAAAGCGATTGCAACTCTTGCGGAATATGAGTCTTGATGTACTCTACAGTGCGTGCATCTTCTTGAGCATCTTGCAGCAATTCGTCTTCTAATGACATAATTGATGGATATTTATAAATTAGTTAATATGCTGAAATGGTGTAACCTATTACTGACGAGAGTAAAGAATTTTATTTCAACAACGCTTCAACCTTTTCTACAAAGTCGCTTTTGGGAGCAGCGCCTACGTTTTTATCAATAACGTTACCATCTTTGATAAAGAGAACCGTAGGAACGTTTCTGATGCCATATTTTGATGTGAGTTCATCATTGTCATCCACATCGCATTTGCCAATGATAACACGGCCTTCATATTCTGAAGCAAGTTCTTCAATGATAGGAGCAATTTTCTTGCAGGGGCCGCACCAAGTTGCAGAGAAGTCAATTACAATGGGTAAACCGGTTGCTTCGAGTTCGCTAATGTTAGCGTCAGTGATGATTTTTTCCATGTCTTTATATGCTAAATTAGGGTTGTATGTTTTGATTTTGCGAAGTTAGCAAATAAATTCATTACTCATATAATTAGTATGTAAAATATTGATTTATCTGCTGAAAATCGGCGTATTCTCAAGGGAACTTAGTTTATCTTATAGTCTAATGCTTCGTTCTTTTTGATAAAGTTTATCAGATCTGCATTGACATTCATTTTATATCTTTTGCTTTGTAAGAGAATATAGGTATGTTCAGAGGAATCCATTATGTTCAAATAAACATCGGTTTCACCTTGATTGTCTTTTATCTTTGTTGATAGTTCGGTTGCTACTGCTTGCGTAAGAGATTCCAACTTTACATTGATGGTTATCGTTTTTATGATTTTATCTTTAACATCGGTAAGAAATTCTATCTTCCCAATGATCAAATCATAACGAGTTTTCTTCCATTCTTTAGCTTCAACTCGCGCATTGACATAAAGTGAATTACCCACAGTGAAATATCCTCTGAACTTTGCCCAATCTTCTCCGAATAGTGGAATTTCTCCAGCTCCGCTGTAATCTTCCATTTTTACGAAGCCATAGGGCCTTCCTGTGCGATCCTGTCCTTCTCGAATATCAGTTACAATACCACCAAATGTGATGTCTTGATTTGCTAATTGTTCGCGATCTTCAAGTTGAGCCATTTGCGTATTGCATACATTCTCAAGAATGATGCGATAAGAGTCAAGTGGATGTCCTGATATATAAATACCAATTAAGTCACGCTCTTTGTTCAAACGCTCCAAATCGCTCCAACGGATAACATTACTGACTGGTTCAGGTTTAGCAATTTCAATCATCATTTCTGGTCCAAACAGAGCCATGGTATTTTCTGCACGGTCTGCTTGGTATCTGGCTGCGTATTTGACTAGTTTGTCGAGGAACGTTTCACCATTTTCATCAGGTGTAACAAACTGTTCACGAGAGTAAGTTTCAAAACTGTCAAAGCCACCAGCTAATGCTAAGCTTTCAAGCGATTTCTTATTGCAAAGTGTGAGGTTTATGCGTTCAACCAAATCGAAAATTGATTTGAATGGACCATTTTTCTTGCGTTCTTCAAGAATGTGTAGAACAGCACCTTCACCAACACCCTTAACCGCTCCCATACCAAAACGTATATCGCCATTGTGGGTCACACTGAACTTGAGATAACTCTCATTGATATCAGGGCCCAGAGTGTTAATACCCATAGACTTACATTCGTCCATCAGTTTCGACACAGTACCGATGTCAGAGAGGCTTCGGCTCATCACACCAGCCATGTACTGCGATGGGTAATTAGCCTTCAAATAAGCAGTTTGGTAAGCAACCCATGAATAACATGTCGCATGACTTTTGTTAAAGGCATACGAAGCAAAAGCTCGCCAGTCTTCCCAAATTTTTTCAAGGATTTTAGGGTCGTGGCCATTTGCAGTACCTCCCTTAATGAATTTGGGATACATGTGATTCAGCTTATCAATCAACTTCTTACCCATTGCCTTACGAAGGGCATCACTTTCACCACGTGTGAAGTTTGCGATTACACGAGACAAAAGCATGACTTGCTCCTGATAAACTGTAATTCCATACGTATCTTTCAAGTACTTTTCCATACATGGTAAGTCGTATGTAATTGGTTCATCGCCATGTTTACGGGCTATGAAGGAAGGGATGTATTGCATAGGTCCCGGGCGATACAGGGCATTCATTGCAATGAGATCTTCGAAAGTTGAAGGTTGCAAATCACGCAAGTGCTTCTGCATACCCGGAGACTCAAATTGGAATGTACCTATCGTACGTCCATCACAATAGAGTTGGTAGGTAGCTGGATCTTCAATGCTAATTTCATCAATATCGAGTTCAATACCTAATGAAAGTTTGATATTCTCTAGAGTCTCTTTAATGATTGATAGCGTTTTTAAGCCTAAAAAGTCCATTTTAATCAGGCCTGTTTCTTCAATCACTTTTCCTTCATACTGAGTACAGTGGAGTTCCTCGCCCGTTTCTTTATCTTTTGCTGTTGAAACGGGTACCCAGTCAGAAATATTGTCCCTACAGATGATAAAACCACAAGCATGAACACCCGTATTACGTACATTACCCTCAAGCATTTTAGCATACCTGATTGTATCTCGCAATAACGGATCAGTTGAAGCTTCAGCTTCTCGTAGTTCCGGTATGGCAGCAATAGCATTGGGAAGATTCATTTTAGGAACTTTCCCATCAGGACCTTCAGGTAATTTATCAGGGATAAGTTTACATAAGGCATTCGATGTGTTCAATGGCAGTTTTTGCACGCGGGCAACATCCTTGATAGCCAATTTTGTTGCCATCGTACCATAAGTAATAATGTGTGCTACATTATCGGCTCCATATTTTTGAGTTACCCAGTTCAAGACGCGTCCACGGCCATCATCGTCAAAGTCGACGTCAATATCAGGCAATGAAATACGGTCAGGGTTCAAGAAACGCTCAAACAGCAAGTCATATTTGATAGGGTCGATTTGTGTGATACCTAAGCAGTAAGCAACAGCACTACCAGCTGCAGAACCACGGCCTGGTCCAACACTCACGTTGAGTTCTTCACGCGCAGCACGAATATAGTCCTGCACAATTAAAAAGTAACCAGGAAAACCCATGGTCTTCATAATGTGCAGTTCAAAATTAATACGTTCTTTTACTTCATCAGACAACGGATCGCCATATCTTTTAATTGCACCTTCATAAGCCAGTTTGGCCAAATAATCAGCTTCGAGTTTAATGCGATACAGTTTATCGAATCCTCCAAGTTTTTTGATTTTAGCCAAGCCATCTTCTTCGCTCATTACTACATTGCCATTCTCATCTTGAGTAAATTCATCGAAAAGGTCTTTTTCTGTTAAGTTTTTACGATATAATTCCTCTGTGCCAAATTCCTCAGGAATGGCAAAGTTTGGCATGATTGGTGCATGGTCGATGGAGTACGTTTCGACTTTGTCGCAAATCTCACAAGTTGTACTGAGGGCTTCAGGCAGATCAGCAAATACATCATTCATTTCAGCGCGCGTTTTAAACCATTCCTGTTTGGTATAAAGCATACGCTTGGGATCGTCTAAATCTCGTCCGGTCGAAAGACATATAAGCCTATCATGGGCCTCTGCATTTTCCTCGTCAACAAAGTGACAGTCGTTTGAACAGATGTATTTTACGTTGCATTTCTCAGCAAGTTTAATCAGTTCTTTGTTTACTCCAACTTGCTCGTGAAATGTGTTTCGGTTTGCTCTTATGCTTGGATCTTTTACTTCATGGCGTTGTAGTTCCAAGTAGTAATCATCTCCAAATACCCTTTTAAACCACAGAATAGCATCTTCAGCCGCCTGCAGATTTTGTTGCATAATTTTTTGAGGAATTTCACCACCTAAGCAAGCCGAACAGATGATAAGACCTTCATGATACTTCTCCAAATCTTTATGGTCAGTACGTGGGCGCATGTAAAAACCGTCAACCCATGAGTTCGAGACAAGTTTTATTAAGTTATGATATCCCTGCTCATTTTTTGCTAACACAATAAGGTGCCAACCAGATTGGTCAACACGGTCTTGCTTCAAGGTTTTATCTCCTCGTCGGGCTACATACATTTCGCAGCCAAATATAGGTTTAAAATCAGCTATTCGACGTTGTTTGCTCAAGATAGCCTTGCATTCTTCAATCATCGTTTCGACCGATTGACCATCCTCGCTTTTCACCTGATAGGAACCATTCTGTAAGGCCTCTAACTTAGCTTCAGTATCCTTTACGATACCTTTTGCTTTACCACGAACCTTACTCGTATAATTAAAGAATTCCTTGATACCCATCATATTTCCATGGTCGGTTATGGCCATACCGCGCATGCCGTCACGAATAGCCTTGTCGACCAATTTTGAAATGGAAGCTTGTCCATCTAATATGGAATACTGGGTGTGAACATGTAAATGAACGAAATCTTGCATGTCTATTATATGTATGAAAGGATACACAACGGCAGAATTATTAAATATCTCGTTGTAGAACCTAAAGCCATTTATAAGATTAGATTACCAATCAGTGTCATATCCTAATGCCTGTTTGATTACTTGTATAAATGAATATGTGCTTCCTAATTAATTAGTAAATCAGAGAAAGTGAAATCAAATTAACAGACTCTATTTCGATGCTCAAATAATAAGAGATAAAAAATATACTCCTTAGGATGAAAGATAAAACACTATTTCAATGCAAAACTACGAAAAGCAAATTTGATTTGAAAGTTTTTCATACTAATTTTCTTTTTGGTAAAAGAAAATCAACAATCACTTGGATGTTATTCAAAGAATGGCTAAATTTGCGTGAAATCTAAAACCTCTTTCACTATTTAAAAACATCAGTTATGAGAGTTATTATTGAACCCGATTACGAGAAGTTGTCACAGTGGGCAGCAGACTATGTGGTAAACAAAATAAATGCAGCCAATCCTACTGCTGAGAAGCCTTTCGTTTTAGGTCTTCCTACCGGTTCTTCACCCATCGGTATGTACAAGGCTTTGATTAAGGCTAATCAAGAAGGACGCGTAAGCTTCAAGCACGTTCTTACGTTCAACATGGACGAATACGTTGGTTTGCCTGAATCACATCCTGAAAGCTACCATTCTTTCATGGCCAATAACTTCTTTAATCACATTGATTGCCCGAAAGAAAACATCCACATCCTCAATGGTAATGCCGAAGATTTGGAAGCAGAATGCGCTAATTACGAAAAAATGATTGCCGAAGTAGGTGGCATCGATCTTTTCATTGGCGGTATTGGTCCTGACGGACACATTGCATTCAACGAACCGGGAAGCTCACTGACTAGCCGTACTCGTCAAAAAACCTTGACCACTGATACGCGTGTTGCCAATTCACGTTTCTTTGGTGGTAATCCTGACAACGTACCTGCAACTGCACTCACTGTTGGTGTAGGCACTGTAATGGCAGCCAAAGAGGTTCTCATTCTTTGCAATGGCCACAACAAGGGTCGTGCTCTTCAAGCAGCAATCGAAGGTCCTGTTACTCAGATGTGGACCATTTCTGTACTCCAAATGCATCAGCATGGCATCATCGTATGTGATGAAGCTGCCTGTGAGAACATTTCACACGGAACCTACAAATATTTCAAGGATATTGAAAAGGAAAACCTTTAATATAAGTAAAGGTGCCTAACTAAATTAAGTCCGCAAAGCATACTAAAATAGGTATGCTTTGCGGATTCTTTTTATGTATATATTCGTAAAAAGCATTTAGTAGGCTCAGTCGCAAAAGCATGTGGTAAAACTCAACTTCGCATCATGGGTTTCAGACAGGCCTACCTGCCTTACTTTCTGTTGTAACAAAATGTCAAAGAACGCTGAATGAATCAATCGGATAAATTTGTTTTTTCATCTGTGGGGCTCCACTTGCAACCTCACTTAGCAAGTGCAAAGATACAACATGGACAACCCGAAATCCAAATTTTTTGGTCCCCTAATATCGCACCTCGAAATTTTTCCACACCCTAAAATGGGTATTCAGCCCTTTATCTACGGGCACTTCGGTGCATTTTCCAAACGCGAAAAAAATGAAATCGGGATATAACATTTTATCTCTTGCCGATTCTCAAAACGTACGAAGCAGCAACGTTTTGCTTCACCCAAATGCTGCAGCCCCCACTTTTTGCTACTCTCCCTTTTTGCTACTGATCCATTTGGTATTCAAAAACAGCGAGATTATACATCTTAAGTACAATCTCGCTGAATACTACGTTATTAGAAGGTAACAAACAAGTACCAGTTTATTTCTTATGACGATTGGCACGTCTTTGTCTGATTTCTGCTTTCTTTTTAGCAGCTCCAGAACCATGTAAACCAGTAATGTAGGTTTTCTTCTTTGCTTTAGTTTTAATTTTTGTTTCTGTTGTAGCCTTTTTAAGTTTAGCTCCTTTAAAGGTGATGCCAACAGTGATAGCCTGGGTTATTTCATCGTCAGAGGCTTTTCGGCTTACAGTCATAATGCAAATTTATTGATTAGTGGTGGAACAAACGAATACCAGTGAATGCCATAGCCATGCCATACTTGTTGCAAGTGCTGATAACATGGTCATCGCGAACGCTACCTCCAGCTTGAGCTACAAATTGCACACCACTTTTATGTGCACGTTCAATATTGTCGCCAAATGGGAAGAACGCATCAGATCCTAATGAAACATTGGTATTCTGTGCAATCCAAGCTCGCTTTTCTTCGCGTGTAAGCACTTCAGGCTTTTCTTTAAAGAACAGCTGCCATGTACCATCGGCCAATACATCTTCGTAATCGTCAGAGATGTATATATCAATCGTATTATCGCGGTCAGCTCTTCTGATTTTGTCAACCCAAGGTAAGTTCATAACCTTAGGATGCTGACGAAGCCACCAAATGTCTGCTTTATTTCCTGCAAGACGAGTACAGTGAATTCGACTTTGCTGACCAGCACCAATACCAATTGCCTGTCCATCCTTTGCGTAGCAAACAGAGTTAGATTGTGTATATTTCAGTGTAATCAAAGCGATTTTAAGGTCGCGCTTAGCCTCTTCTGTGAATGTTTTGTTCTCTGTTGGGATATTCGCGAAAAGTTCGTCGCCTGTCAAATCGATTTCATTTCTTCCTTGTTCAAAGGTAATACCAAACACCTGTTTGTGTTCGATGGGGGCAGGTTTGTAATTCGTGTCCATTTTAAGAATTACATAGGTGCCATTACGCTTTGCACGCAAAATTTCTAATGCCTCTTCAGTATAATCAGGTGCTATCACGCCATCGCTAACTTCACGCTTGATAAGCAGGGCCGTAGCTTTGTCGCAAGTATCAGAAAGCGAAATGAAATCGCCATAAGAAGACATGCGGTCAGCTCCTCTTGCACGAGCATAAGCTGTAGCGATAGGGGAAAGGGGTTCTGCAATATCATCGACAAAATAAATTTTGCGTAAGGTATCACTCATAGGAATACCAACAGCTGCGCCAGCGGGTGAAACGTGCTTGAATGAAGCAGCAGCAGGAATACCAGTGGCAGCAT
>FR901805.1:938-8528 GCA_000437675.1 Prevotella sp. CAG:891 | reverse complement strand
GGAATACCAGTGGCAGCATGTAATTCTCTTACAAGTTGCCAACCATTCAGTGCATCCAGAAAGTTGATATAGCCAGGGCGACCACCTAACACCTCAATAGGTAATTCATTTTCATCAACATAGATGCGCGAAGGCTTTTGGTTGGGATTACAACCATATTTCAGAGCCAATTCTTTCATTGTATGAATATTTAATATAATTTATACTATTCTATAATGCCACATTGCTTCCACTCTTCCATAATTTGTGAAGCATCGTTAGTAGCTGTTACAAGGTCAATTTCATATTCTTGACAAAGTAACTCAGCAAGGCTTTCAGCTGTAAAATCCTTGCCATCTATATTTTTCCAAAGATATGCAGCACTTTCATTCAAAGAAATCATTTTGCTGAAATCAACATTTTCAATGCCTGTTGCAATGATTACTTTCTCGCCGCAAATATCGCGCAGCTCAAATCCTTTTTTGATGTGCATCGTTATAATTGTTTTATTTGTTAACCAACTAAAATGGCAATCTTCTGTAAATGCCTAAAATAATCCGTCTGAAAGGTTTAAGATGTAGCCAAATGAATGAATAAATCTTCCATTTCGAACCATTAACAGAGTCTGGCTCTTGGCGTCCTTTGCGGTAAAATTCTGTAGCGATACCGACAATTTGATAATCCTGACATGTTTCTGTGCCAACAATATTACCATCGCCCATTAGCGTCAATAGATGTCCTTCACGTTTAATAACGCGATGAAGCACATAAACATCGGGTTTAATTTCAGCTAATACCACATCATTCACCTTAACTTTCTGGCCATCAATTTTTTCGAGTTTAACTTTATCGCGTTTGTTCTCCAAGAACAAGCGCATACTGTATCCTTTTACTGATAAGATTACTGATTGTCCTGCTTGAATCGTTTTTTTAACCTCAGCAAGCAGAATTTTGTTGGGTATTTCTTTAGTTCTTTGATTTTCAGAAATCATGGTTTGCAAATGGTTCGCTGACTCAGTTCTGCAGCTTCCTGATTCGGTAAGCAACGTAAATGATATGCAGGTACTGTTTGAGCAACTTTATCTACTGTTTGTGTGATATGTGTATATGAGGGTTTATCCCACATCATTGTTGAACAAGACGAGAGAATCGATCCAAATGCACGCAAAGGTGTAAGTTGTTCGATTAAGTTTTGTCCATATTGCTCAAGCCGTACAAATCCGCCTACAGGGCATTGCTTATTCTTATAGCATGGAGTTTTTCCGCTCCAGGGCGTGCCAAAAACCAAGACTTCGCCATTAGGCATTAACCTGACAGCAGGGTTGTCATCATTAAGTAGTTCAGAACCTTCTATCCAGCGCAGCCATAATTGGGTATGTGTGCTTTTTCCTGTACCGCTTTTTCCCAGGAACAAGTAGCCTTTATTCTGATGCATGATGACTGATGCATGCATGAGCAACACACCCATTTGAGCAGATGAAAAGCTAAATGCTATCATCATGGCATTACCTAAGCCAAAGCTATTATCGTTTAAATCGCCATAAAGCGAAACAGTGCAATGCTTAAAGTCAGAACTTGTAATCATTGCACTTGCTAAATGGTCATCGACTGTACTGATGAATATCTTATAGCCTCCATCATGTAAACGATAAATACTATGATTGGCGCCACCACAATCAAAATGCCCCAATTCGCAACCTAACGGTTCAGGGTCAACCTTTGAATTGTCAACTTCAACGACTAAGTTGGAATCTTCTTCAGCTTCAACATGAAATGGAGCATACGAAGGAAGGAGCTTTTTAATGAAGTTATTATCGTGACTGAGAATTGCAAATTGAATTCCAGCTACTTTAAAATGTAACTTTTCCAATTTGTTATGATATGTCAGGTTATTTAATTATTAGCGGGGAGAAAAACGAAATCAGTTGCAGGCAACTCTGCTAATTGTTTCTTTTTGTTCTTATTGCATTTTTGGCGAATTTTTGCATATTTCTTTTGTAATTTTTCCTTTTTAGTTGAGAAAAATACAGCACAAGTATGTGGATGCCCATTCTTCGAATCCAAGAAAAACTTGAATTGGTTCGAGTATGCAGAACGATTATTTAAGAACTTGGTTTTTGATTCAATCACACCATCAGGTACCGGTGAAATTGCTGATAAATATACCACAGAATCGTTAAAACATGTACCGAAAGCAAACGCGTAAACTTGCTTTTCTTTACTTTTTGCTTGTGCATTACCAGCTATAAGTGTGCCGAAAAAAGCAACCAGGGCAATACGTAAGATATTCTTCATTAGTAGTTTCTTATTGTTTCATAATACATCATAAGCCTTTAATACACTCTTCATACGCGAAGAAAATGTTTAGCCTACATTTGCGATAGCAAAGGTACATTATTTTTGTCAGATTCATTGCATGCTCATAATTATAAATGCTAAATTATGGCAATCTTTTTGCGAATATCATTTAGGTACTCTTAGAGATAACTTTTCAATACACTGCTTAAGTGTGCGCTACGCAGAATAGCCAATCCTTTTTCCTTAATCTGTCGTACACGCTCTCGGCTAAGTTTCATTTTTTCGCCAATTTCTTCCAAACTTAGTTCTGGACTTTGGATACCAAAAAACATTTTAATGATTTTGGCTTCACGATCGGGCAGTTGACTGATAGCACGATCTATTTCTGTGGCGAGCGATTCTGTAACAAGTTGAGCGTCAGTATCCGAATCTTCGCGGTTGCTAAATAAATCGAGCAAACAACTGTCTTCATCTTCAACCAAAGGAGCATCCATCGATACGTGCTTTCCCGAACTGATGAGAACAGCATTCACTTTTTCAGGCTCCATATCTAAAGCTTCTGCTACTTCGTCAACCGACGGCAACCGTTCGTTCTTTTGAATGAACTGATGATAGAACCGATTCACTTTACTTACATTACCCACCTGATTTTGGGGCAAGCGAACTATACGGCTGTTTTCAGCTAAAGCCTGTAGAATACTTTGCCTAATCCACCATACTGCGTAAGAAATAAACTTGAATCCGCGTGTTTCATCAAACTTTTTAGCAGCTGTAATTAGTCCGACATTTCCTTCATTGATTAAATCTACCAAACTTAAACCTTGACCTTGATACTGTTTTGCTACTGACACCACAAAACGCAAATTAGCCTTCGTGAGTTTTTCCAGAGCTTCTTCATCGCCCTGCTTGATTCTGTGAGCCAATTCTGCCTCTTCATCAAGGCTTATCATTTGTTCGCGGCCAATTTCCTGTAAGTAGCGTTCAATAGATTCTCCTTCTCGGTTAGTAATGTTTGGAATGATTTTAAGCTGTCTCATCATGGTAGTGTATTATGGAATTAGGCCCAAAAATAATTTTTTGTGTTGGAACAACCAAGGTTTTTGTTGAATTATTATTTATCTTCGCGCTATAATTAGAATTTTCATTGATTTTCTTATGTCGAAAGTATATTCGCATCTTATAGGTGCCCTATTTTTTCTATTTATTCACAGTCTATTTACCGAGGCACATGCTCAGCACATAACGCGCAATCGCACTGAAAAGCATAGCCTTAAAAGGCATTATTCGCAAGCTCTCGATTCATTGGCTGTATATTATCATACTTGGCATTATACGGGGAATGATACTTTGTCAAATCCTTATTATTCAGCACTTTTAGGAAGTCCGACATTGTATGGTTCTACCCTTCACCATGTAATTGGTAGTCTTGATGGCGATGCAAGGCAAACTGCTTCGTCCATTCATTCTTCGCATCATATATATGATATATGCAACGAAGTCAATCGTTATTTAGCCATTGCTTATACTCAGTTTCCGTGGTATGTACACCATGAAGAAGAAAAACATGGTACGCTTGATTTAGAGAAAGAAATAAAAAGTAGTGTCAAGCAAGAAAAATCATTTTCAGAACAAATTATCGAAGTTTGTCCAGAAAATGAGCCCTCACATATCATTCCAGAACCCGACGATTTAGACTTAATTATTCGCAAGCCCAATTTCTGGAATTTTAAGGCTAATTTTTCTCTGCAATTTACTCAAAACTATGTCAGCGACAATTGGTATAAGGGTGGAGAAAGTCATAATGCGCTTTTGGCATCAACAGTTCTTGAGGCTAATTACAATAACCAGCGCAAGGTTACGTTCGACAACAAATTGGAAATGAAGTTAGGGTTTCAGTCATCGCATAACGATGATGAGCATAAGTATAAAACAAATTCCGACCTCATTCGTATGACGAACAAATTAGGCATTCGTGCCGTAAAACATTGGTATTATACGATGATGTTGCAGAGTTGGACACAGTTTTATCGTGGATATAAAGCGAATGATCCTAAAATCTATTCCGACTTTATGTCGCCATTCGAATCAGTGCTGTCAATAGGTATGGATTATCAGTACAATACGAAGAATAATAAGTTTCGCGTAAATGCCACCTTATCGCCGTTGGCATTGAAACTTAAATATGTAGGTCGTCCGAGTTTGGTTACCTCATTTGGTATCAATAAAGGACACCATGCCAAATGGGAGTATGGTTCGAACATAACAATTAACTATAATTGGAATATTGTCAAAAACGTAAGTTGGGCGGGTAGAATATACTATTTTACTGATTATTCGAAGTCGCAGATTGAATGGGAAAATACATTCAATCTTACCATCAACAAGTACTTATCGGCCCGATTATTCCTTTATCCTCGCTACGATGATAGCGTAAATCGTAAAGAAGGAGATTCGTATTTCCAATTTAATGAACTTCTTAGCTTAGGACTTAATGTTAATTTCTAGAATATTGATCACAAATGGCATACTTAGGATTCATGAGTAAAAAATTGTGTAGGTATGCTGAGTTCTTAAAAACTATTGTGAGTTGAAAGTTTAACTTATTCTACGGAATTATTTTTTCATTTACACTTGAAATGAGCGTTGCAAGCCATTTCAAGTGTATGTTTTATCTAATGGTATGCAGATAGCAACCTGTTAAAGTTGCTTATCTGCATATTATTCGCATGAATCCGTATCTTAGTTCAACATTTCATGGTCAATGTTTTCAAGTCTGCTGATGAAACATTGTAATGATCTTACACTCCGGACATATTTCTATGAACAGTGTTCCTTCTGCACAGTCTATTATTGTATCCCAATGAATTTGGGCAAGGTATTTCATTTTCTTTCCACATTCGGGACAGTCCCTGTATTCCCAATCTTGCACCCAGCTCGCAAAGCCTCCAATTGTATTTACATCGTCATTGAAAGCTCCATAGAACAAGGGTCTTTCTTTTTCAGAAACCACATATTTGTTTTCTGTCATTTGGTCTATGCAGTCGCTATGTTCAAAATAATTTTCATCAATGCCTTCATAATCCATGATCTCATTTTTCCCATCAAGGGTAAACCTGTTTGACACACCTTCTGATAACGTGATGCAATTAGGACAACAGCTTGCGGTGATGATTCCATCAAGTCCCAAAAATGCCAATCTCTCATCTCTTCCATCAATTACTAAAATATCCACAAGCTCACAACCGCAGTGAGGGCATTTTTCGCCTCTTTTTTTGGCGATGAATGTTCCTTTTTCATTCTTTGCCTCTCCGGGTTCAAACGAAAAACATTTGTTGTAATTTAATATGATGTGCTCGTTTTTACAGTCAAAAGTCCATCCGGCTTCTTCGGCATAACTGTCGGAATCGACGTATAAATCCTTTCTCCAAGGTTTCGGATGTTGTTTCAATTCATACAAGATGTCTTGCGACTTTTTATCTCCAATCATTGCCAAACAGCCTAAAAGTCGACTGCCCGTATCAGCAGATTTTGTCGCCATGAGCTTTTCTATCAACTTGTCCCTAACTTCTTCGTCCGCCTTGTAATACAAGGCGCTTGGATAATATATTTCTTTTTCACAAGTTGCTCTTGATATTTCGTTGCAGTCAACACCTCTTGTCATAAGGTCTCTGAAAATATCACATTCATCGGTCTTATAAAACTCATCTTCCTCTGAGCCTTTTAGTTTTTCTATAACCTCTTCCTTCTTTCGTTCTATTTCTTGTTCGCTCCAACCGTTTATTTCTTCTCTGTGATGTCTTGCTCTGCATTTCCAGCACAGCCCCTCAAAGCCTAAGGGGGTTCCGCATTCCTTGCACGCGTGTTTCAATCCTGTCAAGCCACTTCTTTCTGTTGTTGCCATAATCTTTATTTTATTAATTGTTTTACTATTGCGAATAATGGTTTGGAAAGGAACACCATTTAGGGGTTAACTTTCCTTGTTATCTATTTTCTTTATTGAATCAGGATGAAACTTCAGAAGCATAAGCCTTGAAATTTGTTCCTTATCTTGCCAATACTCTTCATCTATTTTCGATAACTCATCATCATCTGATTGGGTAAGATATTCAGGTAAGTCCCATAATTCTTCAAGACGTTCATCATCTTCAAACTTTTCAATGATAGAATAAGCTTTCAATAAAAGCTCCTTGGTATTAATAGCTCCTATTTGTTCTAAACCTTCAACTGCAAGTAAATAAGCATCATAACCCCAATTACAGAAAAATTGAACAAAACCACCATTATACATCTCCAATTCCAACCAATATAGAGATGCTATCATCCTATCATCATGTTCCATTTCTTTATAGTTGGGCTTAACTAAATCCAACTTATACCCGAGCTGAGAAAAACTCTGTTCCCAAATTTCTTCTAAATCGTTCATCATTTTTGCCTCCTATTTATTATAGATAATGTTTTGCAGCTAATCGCCGTTTAACTCGGCGATTAGCCTCATGTTATTGTTGCCGTTTAACTCGGCGATTAGCTGCATGTTATAGTTTCATTATTTCTTTGAAGAAATAACCGATTGTTTCCATTCTTTTCCTGCTTTTTTTGAAAAGACAGAAAGTGTCCTATCTTTACCTTTTCCTATTAGGGCTATTCCTAACGTAAAGTATAATGTACTGTCTAACGTTTTGGATGCCTTTTCAAATTTATTTAGTTTCCTAACGACTTGAGTGTCATTGAGAATATCAATATCGCCCCAAATAACTTGGTGGCTACCATCAGGAGTGAAGGTCACTTCCTCTACTTGATTTTTCTTAAATATCACAGAAAAACTGTGCCAGCCTAAATGTTGCCTTTTAAGAAAATCAACATGTTCAAATATCGGTTTTTCTTCAAAGAGTCCTTCTATTTCTTCGCGACTCATACCAAATTTGATGTCACCTACCGATATATATGGTTCAAGTGTGAATCTCATATCCTTTATTTTTTTATTACGAAACTATAATGATTTAGCAGGGAACGGTTTTTTCGTTACCCTGCGTTGTTAGCTGTATTCTTTATTTTCTTTCGAAACAATAAATATGCACCAGATAAACATATTATAAATGGTATTGTAACAATCCTGAAACTTAATGTTTCTGTACCACACCATAAAATAAGCAACAGGGGTACAAGAAAAAATGACAAAAAGCTATATATATTATTATATCTGATTACTGGGAAGTAGTTCAGAAACAATGTAATTGTCCCTGCTGAAAACATTATTACTCCAATTATGGCCCAAGTTAATAATATCCCTTCATAAGCAAGGTTTATATTATCATA
>FR901805.1:0-878 GCA_000437675.1 Prevotella sp. CAG:891 | reverse complement strand
ACCATACAGCACAAAAGGTACATAACAAACTGAAGCATAATATACCCAACCATGTTTTCAGCAACAATTTGATTATATTGTTTTTCTGTTTCATATTCTTTACTCTTTTTACAGCTAATGGTTTGTGAATAGCTGACCGTTAGGGCAGCTCATTCGCTTGTTACCAACTTTTTATAAACATCCATCATTATAGGATTTCAAGAACTCATCAATCAATGATTTCGGATTACTTCTTGTAGTCCACTCAATAGGTAAGTCGTAATATTCCAATTCGTGAACAATGATAGGGAGTTCTTTACCTAATTGCTCTTTTACGACACATCTTTTATGAAGTTCTTGAATAACAGAAATGATAATATCCATAAAGACCAACTGCATTTGGTTGTCTTGTTCATCCAACTTATTTTCTTCTCCATTTTTTTCGGCTCTCGAATACTCTTGTTGAGTATAGAATAAGTTGGCTTCCTTGAAATACAAACGGAGATTCTTGTCATTACCGCCAATAGTACCAATTTCATTTTGTAGCCAAAAAGCATAGTTCCATTTGGCTTCCATTAAACTACTGGTATTCTTTTTTTCTACTTCCACTTGAGTTAAAGTGTTATAGCCAATTGTAATGACAGGACATCGGGGATCATCTTCAAGGTTGTCTTTCCAAAAGGAAATAGCATAAATATCTTTGATATTTTGTTTCCCTATTTTCTTAATCGCCTTTTCTGCTTTTGTATAAAAGCTTTCAAATAATGTTTCCTCATTCATGATTTATATATTTTAGTTGGTAATGGGATGCAGATAGCAACCTATTATGGTTGCTTATCTGCGTGTTATCCGCATAATTATTCCTATTTATACAAATGGTTAATCCCATTCGATTTCAT
>FR901804.1 GCA_000437675.1 Prevotella sp. CAG:891 | reverse complement strand
CCTTAGCTCAACTGAATAGAGCATCTGACTACGGATCAGAAGGTTATAGGTTTGAATCCTATAGGAGTCACTGAAAAAGGCATTTACCAAATAAGTAAATGCCTTTTTTTATTTTTCAGCAATCATCAATAATAAATTATTTCCTTTCTTTGCCGTTACTTGCGTTTTTGAACTATCTTTGCATAAATAATGCCTTGCAGCCACTAACAAGCCAGCATGGCTAATCATCTGTTTTAATCACTCATTTATTTCAACTCTAAAAAACTACTCAAATGAAGAGCTTACAAACACGTATTAGCATTGCGCTTATTACACTGCTTAGTGTATTCACCCTTACCAGTTGCGAAGAAAGTTGGTGGGACGAATATGACAGCATGGAAGGTAGATGGCGTATCGTAGAAGTTACTGGCGACTACAACTGCAACTATCAGTCAGGTGATATCTGGATATTCGAAGATGACTTATTCTATGCACGAGGTGCTGGCAATCTTAATGAACGCGGACATTGGGTTAGACGCGGCAACACTATCCGCATTTACATGGGTTCGCAGGATCCCGACATCGAAGCTTATGTTAGAGCCTACGAGGGAGACTATATGGTACTTGACGCCATCGATTATTATTATGGCTCGAGATATACGCTGAGAATGGTGAAGGAATATGATTACAGCCATAAAAAGAATAAGCAATAGGTATTTCATAGCCAGTTAATATGGCTATAACCTACCCCCTGCTCCTTCACCTCTAACACACATTTTAGATTAAACTCAATAATGAAGATTCTTACTCAAATCGAAATCAAAAATAAAATAGATACACCACTATTTCACAAACTGACTGAGACAGCCGACGAGATGGGTTTGGAATGCTATCTTGTAGGCGGATATGTAAGAGATTTGATTCTTGAACGTCCGACAAACGACATTGATGTTGTGGTTGTGGGCAGTGGTATCAAAATGGCTGAAGCATTTAGCAAAAAATTGGGCAGACATGCTCATCTGTCTGTGTTCAGAAACTTCGGAACAGCTCAGGTTAAATGGCACGGCAATGAAGTTGAATTCGTAGGTGCCAGAAAAGAAAGCTATCAACGCAATTCGCGCAAGCCTATCGTTGAAGATGGTACGCTTGAGGACGATCAAAACCGACGAGATTTTACGATTAACGCAATGGCGGTATGCTTAAATGCTCAACGCTTGGGAGAATTGGTCGATCCATTCGATGGTATGTACGACTTACAAGA
This sequence comes from Prevotella sp. CAG:891, assembly GCA_000437675.1. GTDB lineage: Bacteria > Bacteroidota > Bacteroidia > Bacteroidales > Bacteroidaceae > Alloprevotella. The sequence goes on along the minus strand of FR901804.1, from coordinate 11,258 downwards.
AGGTATTATCGCTACTCCACTCGACCCGGATATTACTTTTAGCGATGACCCCTTACGCATGATGCGCTGTGTACGCTTTGCAACCCAATTACATTTCATCATTGAAGATGAAACTTTCGATGCTCTGGAACGTAACCGCGAACGCATAAAAATTATTAGCGGAGAAAGAATTATCACCGAATTGAACAAAATAATATTGGCTGATACTCCTTCACGTGGTTTTGCCGAACTTCACCGTTGCGGTTTACTTCAACTTATCTTGCCAGAGCTGGCTGCACTTGATTGCGTTGAAACTCGCAATGGTAAATCGCACAAGAATAATTTTTACCATACACTTGAAGTACTTGACGCTGTAGCCCAAAAAAGCAACAGTCTTTATTTGCGATGGGCTGCTTTATTGCATGATATTGGCAAACCAAGAAGCAAACGCTGGGAACCAAGCATCGGCTGGACTTTTCACAACCACAACTATCTGGGAGAAAAAATGATTCAGCCTTTGTTCAGAAGATTAAAGCTTCCATTGGACGAACGCATGAAATACGTCGCCAAACTGGTAGGCTTACACATGCGCCCCATTGCCATTGCTGATGAAATCGTAACAGACAGTGCAGTACGCCGCCTTTTGTTTGACGCCGGTGATGACATTGATGACTTGATGCTGCTTTGCGAAGCTGACATTACCAGCAAGAACGAACAGCGCAAGAAAAATTTTCTGCAAAACTTCAAAATAGTCAGACAGAAACTGATTGACATTGAGGAAAAAGACAGAATCCGCAATTTCCAACCACCTGTTGATGGAAAAGAAATAATGGATATGTTCGGTCTTGAACCTTGCAGAGAAGTAGGTACGCTTAAGACTGCTCTGAAAGACGCTATCCTTGATGGCAAAATACCGAACGAATATGAACCGGCTTTAGCCTTCATCATTGACAAGGCGAAAGCTATGGGACTTGAACCTAAAAACTAATTCCACGAAATGACTGAATCCGAAATCGAAATCAACAAAACGGAATATATCCGTTTGTGCAAAAAGCATATTCACAGAGACGGTCTAGATAGAGTCCTTGCCTATTTGGAGAAAAGCGATTTCTATCAGGCACCAAGCTCTACGGCTTTTCACCTTAATGAAGATGGCGGACTTTGTTTGCATTCTATCAATGTGTTTAGAACTGCCTGCAAAATATACTCTGACATAGCAATACCTGCCATGCAAAATGAAAAATCCCCATTCAAAGAGGATATTTCATTAGAGAGCTTGGCCATCGTCTGCTTATTCCATGATTTGTGCAAAATTAAACTTTACCATAAGACGGAACGGTGGAAAAAGGATGCAAACAACCATTGGATGTCTTATCCTGGATATGAAATAAAAGACGATTTCCCTTTTGGTCATGGCGAAAAATCGTGCTTGATGCTTAGTTGGTATATGCGGTTAAAGCCTGAAGAAATGCTGGCTATACGCTGGCACATGGGTATGTTCGACATTGCAGAAAATGGCAGCAGCCAACGCTATGCTTTCTATGCTGCCACAGAAAAAACTGCATTAGTGAGCATCCTCATATCTGCTGACTTCCTCGCATCAAACCTATTGGAAAAAACCACTACTTATTGATTATAAGTGTACGTTATCATTTGACACAAACGAATGTTCCCTTAAGAGTTTAAACTCTTAAGGGGATTTTTTTATAGTCTACCCTTCTTTATAAGAAAAAAAGAAACCTTATAAAACATCCAGACTTCGCGAATAATCAGCACTTTTGACAAGCTCGCATTTCAGAATATGCTTAATAACATATTGGCAAGATTTGGTCCATACTGATAAAATTACTAATTTGCGCACCGTAACCGAGGAAACTCCCCGTTGCTTAGTTGAATTTGCCTCAACTTCATAAGCCACAAGTACTAACCTTAATGATGTGGTAAGTTATGGCAAACGGCTTAAGTATAATTAGACCATCTAAATCTTAATATCACCATGAAAGTTTACAATTCTCATGAGATTAAAAACATTGCACTCTTAGGTAATGACGGCTCAGGTAAGACCACGCTCACAGAAGCTCTACTTTTTGAGTGTGGTCAGATAAAAAGACGTGGTCGAATCACGGCAAAGAATACCGTGTCAGACTATTTTCCAGTGGAACAAGATTATGGTTATTCTGTTTTTTCCACTGTTTTCCATACTGAATGGAATAACAAGAAACTGAATATCATTGACTGTCCGGGTTCCGATGACTTTGTTGGAGCAGCTATGACAGCACTCAATGTAACCGATACAGCATTGCTACTGATCAACGGACAATTTGGCCCTGAAGTTGGTACGCAAAACCATTTTAGATATACGGAGAAGTTGCAGAAGCCTGTTATCTTCTTGGTAAATCAGCTGGACAATGAGAATTGTGACTATGAAAAGGTGGTTGAAGATTTACGCTCCATTTATGGCAATAAAGTAGTTCCCGTTCAATATCCCGTAAAAACAGGCCCAGATTTCTGCGAATTGATTGATGTCATCTTAATGAAGAAACTCAAATGGGGAGCCGAAGGAGGTGAACCAACCATTGAAGACATCCCGGCAGAAGAAAAAGAACGAGCTGAAGCTATGCACAAAGAACTCGTTGAGGCAGCTGCCGAAAACGATGAAGGCTTGATGGAAAAGTTCTTCGAGACAGAACATCTGACAGAGGACGAAATGCGTGAAGGTATTCGCAAAGGTATGGTTACCCGCAGCATTTTCCCCGTATTCTGTGTGTGTGCATCAAAGAACATGGGCGTAGGTCGCTTAATGGAATTCCTGGGCAACGTTGTTCCTTTTGTTGACGAAATGCCGGCAGTACATAACAGCCGTGGTGAAGAAGTTAAACTCGATCCTAATGGTCCTACTTCAATCTACTTCTTTAAGACGGGTGTTGAACCACACATTGGCGAAGTTCAATACTTTAAAGTAATGAGTGGTACTGTTCATGAAGGCGATGATTTGTCAAATGCAGATCGTGGTTCAAAAGAACGCATGGCGCAAATCTTTGTATGTTCCGGAGCAAACCGCGAAAAAGTTGAAAAGCTTTCAGCAGGTGATATCGGATGTACTGTTAAATTGAAGGATGTTCGTACCGGAAATACACTCAATGGAAAAGACTGCGAACACCGATTCAACTTCATTAAATACCCCAACCCCAAATACACGCGTGCTATTCGTGCCGTCAACGAAGCTGACACTGAAAAGATGATGGCAGCTTTGAATCGTATGCGCCAAGAAGATCCGACGTGGGAAGTTGAACAGAGCAAAGAACTCCGACAAATTCTGGTACACGGACAAGGAGAATTCCACTTGCGTACCCTTAAATGGCGTTTGGAAAACTTAGACAAAATTGCCATTGAATTCTACGAACAGCGCATCCCCTATCGTGAAACAATTACAAAAGCTGCACGCGCAGATTATCGCCACAAGAAACAAAGTGGTGGTGCCGGACAGTTTGGCGAAGTACATTTGATTGTTGAGCCCTATAGCGATGGTATGCCTGATCCTACCGTTTACAAATTTGGCAACCAGGAAATCAGAATTGCCATCAAAGGAAAAGAAGAAATTCCTTTGGAATGGGGCGGTAAATTGGTATTCATCAACTCTGTAGTAGGTGGTGCCATTGATGCACGCTTTATGCCAGCTATTCTTAAGGGCATTATGAGCCGTATGGAGCAAGGTCCGCTTACTGGAAGCTATGCTCGCGACGTACGAGTTATCGTTTATGACGGTAAAATGCACCCCGTTGATTCAAATGAACTTTCATTTATGCTGGCTGGACGCAACGCATTCAGTATAGCATTCAAAGAAGCCGGTCCTAAGATTCTTGAACCCATTTACGACGTTGAAGTTTTTGTACCTGCTGACAAGATGGGCGATGTAATGAGCGATTTGCAAGGACGTCGAGGTATGATTGTTGGTATGAGCAGCGAAAATGGCTACGAAAAACTTCAAGCTAAAGTTCCTTTGAAGGAAATGGCCTCATACTCAACCTCACTCAGTTCACTCACGGGAGGACGTGCCTCATTCATTATGAAGTTTGCCAGCTATGAACTTGTTCCTGGTGATTTGCAGAGCAAGCTAATTGATGCACATGAGAAAGAATTGGCAGAAGAAAAGTAATTATTAGCTATTCAATAGAATATATTACACTACTGACTTAATTTATTAGGCGTGATGTCAAAAACAAATTTGACATCACGCCTTTATCTATACAAAAGTTCAATTAGTAAGCAACCTTTGAAACATGAAATAGAATCAGTAGCAAAAAGGTATGGGAGTTGCAGCATTGGGGGGAGGCCAAGCGTTGCAGCTTCGTACGTTTTGAGAATCAACATGAGATAAAATGTTATATCCCGATTTCATTTTTTTTCGCGTGTGAAAAATGCACGAAAAAGCCCGTAGATAAAGGGCTGAATGCCCATTCGGAGGTATAGAAAACTTTCGAGGTGCGATATTAGATGCCGAAAAAATTTGGATTTCGGGATCTTCGCTTTGTATCTTTGCATTGCCAAGTCAGGCTGCACCTCAGCATAGCTCTTGAGAGCAAGCTCTCGTCGCTCTGCATTCGGTTTGCACTGACTTTGCATCCGAAACAGATGAAAAAACAGATTTTCCGAATTTACTCATTCAGCGTTCTTTGACATTTTGTTACAACAGAAAGTAAGGCAGGTAGGCCTGTCTGAAACCTGGGATGCGTTGTTGTGTTTTACCACACGCTTTTGCGACTGAGCTTTTAACTGGGCAAATGCCATTTGCGAATCAAGGGTCTACGTCGAAAAAAATAATGACGCTTTTAAAACCAGACTGATTCAGCAAAATATCGCGTGCCGCAGTCAATGTACGCCGAACACCCTGCGGTGGGAGTTTAGGCGAAAGTTTCAACGTAATCATGCGAATAAACAAATGTTGAATACGGCTCACCACCGGACGGTCTGGTCCCAGCAAATCAGTACCAAAATGCGGCCGCAGCAAACCGGCCATACTTTCTGCAGCATGGGCCACCACATGCTCATCGCGGTGCTTCAGCACAATGTTTATCAATCTGTAAACCGGAGGATAGTGAAACAGTGTACGCTCTTCAATCTGTTCGCGATACATCGTCAAGTAATCTCCCGTCACAATCTGCTGAACCACAGGCAAATCCGGCTGCTTCGTTTGCATCACCACTAGTCCGCGTTTACCGCGTCGTCCGGCGCGTCCGGCCACCTGCGACATCATCTGAAACGCCCGTTCGTAGGCTCTGAAATCGGGCACATTCAGCATTTGGTCTGCATTCAATATGCCAACCACCCTAACCCGGTCAAAGTCAAGTCCCTTCGTCACCATTTGCGTACCGATTAGCACATTGGTATCACCTCGTTGAAAACGGGCAATAATTTCCTCATGTGCTGTCCGCGTACCCGTCGTATCCAAATCCATGCGTTCAGTGTGGGCAGCAGGGAAAATATTTTGGGCAGCTTCTTCAATTTTTTCAGTACCATATCCCACATCACGCAGTTCCGTATCACCACAATTCGGACACTTCGGCGGAATGCCGTAAACCGTACCGCAATAATGGCATATTAGCCGATTCTGCTTTTGGTGGTAAGTCAAACTCACATCACACTTTGTACACTTTGGTGTCCATCCGCATGAATGACACTCCAGTACCGGCGAATAGCCACGACGGTTTTGAAACAATATAGCCTGCTCATGGTGTTCAACCGCCGCCTGCACCTCCTCAATCAGTCGGGGCGAGAACGGTGTTTTCATCAATTTTTTGCGTCGCAATTCCTTGACATCCTCCACCACGATTTCGGGCAGTGCTACATTGCCATAGCGCGTCAGCATCTCCACCAGACCGAATTTACCCGTCATGGCGTTGTGATACGACTCCATCGAAGGTGTAGCCGTTCCAAGCAACACCTTGGCCCCCATAAGCTGTGCCAGCACGATGGCTGCATCACGAGCTTGGTACCTCGGCGCCGGGTCCTGCTGTTTATAACTCGTTTCATGTTCTTCGTCAACAATCACAAGCCCCAAATTCTGAAAAGGCAGAAAAATCGAAGAACGGACGCCCAATATCAGCGGCAGTGCGTGCTCCGTCAGCTGTCGTTTCCATAATTCCACGCGTTCATTATCTGGAAAGCGCGAATGATACACGCCCATCTGCTCGCCAAACACGCGCCCCAACCGAGTTGTAAGTTGCGTAGTCAATGCAATTTCCGGAACCAAATAAAGCACTTGTTTCCCTGCCGCCAATACCTGTTCTATCAGCGCCATATACACCTCGGTTTTACCGCTCGAAGTAACCCCGTGCAGCAAACACACATTCTTTTCCTCGAACGTGCGGTTAATTTCGTCGAAGGCATGCTGTTGTTTCTCGGCCAACTCCTTACGTTTCCCCAACCTCTGTCGCTCCTCCTCGCTCAATTTGTCTGTAGGAAGTTTCAAGCGGCTAGTCACAAAATCATAAGTTGCCAGCACACCTTTTTTTCTCAAGGCACTCAAAGCCGAATTCGCCGAAGTCTGCTCATCACACAGTGCTTGACGCGACACCTCCGCCAAAAGTTGCGAATTATTCAGATTCAGCGCAGTCTGTGCCTGAGCCAAGTCCAGGTAACGGAGCAGCAAAGCCTCCTGCGCTGGGGCACGACGCAAAGTATCGAACAAAGCGTTCAGTTTTTCCTCTGAAAAGTATGCATCAGTCAGTCTGACGTGTGTTTCCTTTTTAGGTTTGAATCCACGGCTCAGATTCTCGCTGATACTGATAGCCTCCAGTTCCATCAGCCTTTTCACGGCCGGCAACAAATTCGTTGCCTTCAGTTTCCGCTCCAGGTCAATCAACCGGTGCGACTTACCATCGTCCAACAAATTGAGGATAGACAAATCGCGCGCCGTGAGTCTATGGTTTTCCGGTTCGAAATCATCATTACGCACCAGCAAAGTTTCGCTCTCGGGTTTCAATCCGGCTGGCAAAGCAGCCTTCATCACCTCTCCCACGGTACACAAATAATACTGGCTGATCCATTGCCAGAATTTTATTTGTTTAGGCTGCAATATAGGTGTCGTATCCGTCACACCGCAAATAGCTTTCACCGTAATACCAGCCTGCGGGGGTTCGTTATGCAGTCGAGCCACAATCCCCGTGTAATAACGCTTTGCGCCAAACTGCACCACTACCCGGCACCCTACCATCAACCGCCCCACCATTTCTTGCGGAACGAGATAAGTAAAAGTACCCGGCAGTGCGAGCGGTATCAGTATGTCTGCGTAATCATTCATATTTCTAGGAAGATATTACCTTTTGCTGTTGACGGTTGAAGCACGCTTTTTACTTCACCTGAAAACCTTTAGGTATTCCAGTTTCAAAGCGCAATGCCTCGCCTGTAATGGGATGGTAAAAATGCAGACGGAAAGCATGCAATGCCAAACGTCCGATGGGGTCATCCCCATTACCATATTTTATATCACCGCAAACGGGATGTCCCAAATCCTGCATGTGAACGCGAATCTGGTTCTTACGACCCGTTTCCAGTTTCAGTTCCACCAAACTATGGCGGCCGTTAGTCCGCAACACACGGTAATGCGTCACAGCATACTTGCCTCCATTGTCGGTTGGCGAAGAATACGTAAAATACGCCTTATTGTCCTTCAACCAGCTCTCTACGGTGCCACGCTCCTGTTCGAGTTGGCCGGAAACAAGTGCCAAATAACGACGATCAGTCACAATATCGCGCCAGTTGTGTTCCAGAATCTGTTCAGCCTCCATGGTTTTGGCATAAACCAACAAGCCCGAAGTATCGCGGTCCAAACGGTGAACAACGTGCGCCGTACAGCGCTGATGCGTACGATGAAAATAATCATCAAGCACCTGCTTTACGCAAAATGAATGGTGCGACGAAGCCATAGACAATATGCCCACAGCCTTTTCGATAACAATAATCTGCGGATCTTCGTACACAATTTTCACAAACTTCGATTGCAATTCGCCTTTAGGCTTACGCTTCGAAATTTCGACCAACTGTCCCGGAGCTAGTTCCAAATCGAACTGTCTTACATTCTTTCGATCCACTCTGACGCCGCCACCTTGCAGAATAGCCTTGGCGCGACTACGGCTCACACCGTTCAGTGCATGTTCAATGAACTCCAGCAATTTGCTAGGGCTCTTCACTCTAAAACTTGTATATTTAAGGGCTGAGCTATTTCTCATTATATTAAGGGAATAAAAATGTTTAAAGCAAGTGTTCACCCTATCGAACACCCACGCAGATTCATTATCATCGTTTACCTTTAGGTCGCAAAGTAACCAAAGGAATAATCATTTCCTCCATCGATACCCCGCCATGCTGAAACGTATCCTTATAATACTGCACGTAATAATTATAGTTATTCGGATAAGCAAAGAAACGGGCACCCGTAGCAAACACATAAGTCGTCGATAAGTTAGGTTGCGGCAGCTGCAAAACACGCGGCTGCTTCACTTCGTACACATCCTTAGCATTGTACGACAGATTCTTGCCCAATTTGTAACGCAAGTTCGTGTTCACATTGCGGTCACCCACCACCTTACTGGGCGTATCTACCCTGATACTGCCATGATCCGTAGTGATGAGCAAGTCATAATCCATCGAAGCCAGTTTCTTAAAGATTTCCTTGATGGGTGTATGTCTGAACCACGACAAAGTAATACTCCGGTAAGCCGATTCATTACCCGCCAATTCGCGCACCATTTGCGACTCCGTACGCGCATGACTCAGTATGTCGATAAAATTGATAACCAGCACATTCAAGGGCAAATTCGTACCTGAAATCTGGTTCAGCACCTTATCTACCTGGCTCGAGTCATTGATTTTATGGTAACTGAAATCCTCCTTGCGGCGATAACGCTCAAGCTGTCGGCGAATCAGCATTTCCTCGTTCAGGTTCTTGCCTTCATCTTCTTCCTCGTCCACCCACAATTCCGGATACATTTCCTTAATTTGCCGAGGCATCAGTCCGGCAAAAAGTGCATTACGTGCATATTGTGTAGCCGTAGGTAAAATGCTATAGTACAAGTCTTCCTCAATATCGAAGTCCTCTGCCAAATCTTGCGAAATGGCACGCCACTGGTCAAAACGCAAATTGTCGAGCACCAGCAAGAACACCTTGCGACCCGCACTTAAACGAGGGAATATGCAACGCTTAAACACATCCGGACTAATCAACGGACGCTCGTCAGCATTCGCAATCCACTGTTCATAGTTGCGCTTCACAAATTTGGCAAACGCTTGATTCGCCTCCTCCTTCTGCATACGCAACATATCATTCATGGCACTGTCTGCCTCCTGCAGTTCCAGTTCCCAGTGTACCAAGCGTTTGTAGAGTTCCTTCCAGTCTCCGGCACTCAAGTTTTCGCTCAGCTGCATATCAATGCGCGAAAACTCCTGTCGATAACCCGTCTGCGTCACCTCCTGCACAATTTCGCGCTGATGAATATTCTTTTTCAGCGTCAAAAGCACCTGACTCGGATTCACCGGCTTAATCAAGTAATCGGCAATTTTCGAACCGATAGCCTGATCCATCAAGTCCTCCTCCTCGTTTTTGGTCACCATCACCACAGGCACAGTCGGAGCAATTTCCTTCAAGTGCGTCAATGTTTCAAGCCCCGACAAACCAGGCATATTTTCATCCAACAGAATAAGGTCAAAGCGGTTCGACCGACACAAGTCGATTGCATCCGCGCCATTATTCGCCGTCATCACCTCATAGTCTTTTTTCTGTAAGAACAGAATGTGGGCTTTCAGCATTTCGATTTCATCGTCCACCCATAGCAAACGTCCGTTTTCCATACCTTGAATAGCCTAAGCAGGCGCCGCCCGTTGTTTTATACTAAAAAAAACCGGTCAGCGCCTGTGCAGATTAAAATAATTCAGTTCACAATGCCTACTGTTGGTCGTAGCCCCACAGCTTAATCACATCGCCCCAGTGTTTTTCAACCAGTTCACGCGTGCGGTCGGCATATTTGTATTTATTCTTTTTGTAACCCTTCTTCGAGCCCACATACTGCTCTATAGCTGTGCGAGCATCTTCCCATCCGGGCAATGAAAGCGTGCTGTAAATTTTTTCAGTCATGCCCAAAGCATCCGCTTCAAAATCCTCGAACTTCACTTCGATCAAATTACCCTCAGGAATCAAATGCTTGTCAGCCTGATACTGATCGTGCAGTTTTTTGTAAACGCTCAAGATGTTCTCTTCGATAGCAGCATCGCTCATTTCCTCCAACTTCAAAGGCTGGATAGTATTGGTAAAGAACGAACGCGTAGATTCAAACACCGTATAAGGATTACGCATCAGGTAAATAAACTTCGCATTCGGGAACATCTTCACCAGCTCACGCACACGACCGGTATGCGGCGGATTCTTTGAAAGGAACTGTTCACCTCCCGTATTCCAAAGCGAAATTTTAATCATCTTCTTGAAAGTCTCTTCCCAAACCGTCAGTTCCTCACGCGTAGCATCCTTGAAAGTCAAGTATTTGTCACAATACTCCTGCGTATATTTCGGGAAGAACCAAAAGTTATAGTACGTATAAGGACACATGTTCGACAAGGCGAACTCCTCTTCCTGCGGTAAATCCACAGCAAGTTCCATATTATCTGTGGGACGATGGTCGGGCATCAACCACGACATATTCTTTTTAAAGAAAGGCTGACCGAACATCATCAAATGCGGGAAAACAGTCTGATACGTCGTACAATAACCAAAACGCTTGTCACACGAAAGCACATTATGCACGAACGTAGTACCCGAACGCCAATGTCCCAATATAAAAACAGGGTCGTGAGCCAAAGGCGCATCCGCCAACAATTTCTTATAGCGTTTATTTTGGAGCGGAACCAATACAGAAAGCAGGCGACACACAGCCTTTGTCAAGTTATACTTGCTCTTCCAGGGTGCATCAACCACACGTCCGGCAGTTATTGCTTTAAAGGTTTTCCAGTCGGCTCCAACGAGCGTATTGATTGGCAGTTTGTTAAATTCTAAAAGACCCATGTAATTTACTTTAGTATAGTAATATATATAGAAATTGGGTGCAAAAAGATACCGTAAAACCGGAACTTCTACACGCAGTCAGCCACTACGGCTTAGTTACCGCAAAAGTACATAAAAAACACGGATAAGTAATGATACTGAATCAATTTTACGATTCTCAGAGGATGTTTAAGAAAGACCTCCTTAAATACAAGCCGTTTCGGACAGGCCTACCTGCCCTACTTTCTTT
>FR901803.1:20736-21553 GCA_000437675.1 Prevotella sp. CAG:891 | reverse complement strand
AACAGAAAAAGATATTCTTAAGGGACGACTATCTACCGTTCTTGTCCAACCGATCTATTTTGTCATTTGTGGGTTTCATCGTTTGGCCGATATCATTATAGAACTTCACGAATCAGTTTCTGCATTTGTATGCTAACCTATACTCGTTTGCTACTTAGGCATTGAGTGGCTTTTAATTATTATCTCCTAACTATGTACTGATTTGAGTTAACAATAGTTGCAAACCTCGGAAAATTCATCTCAGGCCGGCTTTCCTTGGTTTTAATGATTTTAACCTTATTATTCTATATACTTTTTCTTGTTATATTAGATAGTGGCAAATATAGAGATTCTTTGATTAAAATCCTAAACTTTAGTCTAATATTTTTATCAAAATAGCGCAAAATAACTAATAAGTGAAACATAAGAATAATTTCACTGATACAAAAAAGGAATTGTTAAGGTTTTTCGCAAAAGTAAATGACAAAGTATTTCAATTTAAGTAGGTGTTCAAAATTATTTTTACATTTGAATTGCGTTATTGTGCCGTAGTTGTTTGTTCTGTGCGAAGGAGCATAGCGGGCTATGTGACTGAGCGCAGGGCAAACAAATGCGGTGCAAGAACGTAAATGCAAAGTAAAAATACTTCGATAGAATTATATAAAATAATTTTGAACACCTACTTATAAGGTGGCTTTGAAGGGGAACGCAAAAGCATGGCTCACCCAATCAAGCTGAAGGACATGCAAAAAAAGAGCAACCTTATTCCCGTTACAGAAATAGGTTGCTCTTCAAAAAAGGACCTACAGGCATTTCAGCCGGCTAATCACCGCCTGCT
>FR901803.1:5551-20622 GCA_000437675.1 Prevotella sp. CAG:891 | reverse complement strand
TGCCGTTCACCTTGGCAATGTAGGCACCGTGGGGCTGATTGCGCAGGTCGACGGTGAGCTGGCCGGCAGCTGTTGCAGTAGCTGTTTGGGCTACACAGGCACCGCCCAGGTCGTAAACGCTGAGTTTCGTGCCGGCAGGAAGCTGTCCGCTGCAAGTGAGAACGCCACCCGACACTTTCAGTTCAATCTGACCGCTCGCCGGTGTGGTGATGCAGCCAATGCCCGTTTGCTCGCCCTTCAGATACGGACGGAAACGAACCATGTTCTTCAACGTGCCTTCGGTCGGAACCTGATACTGGCCTAAGGTGCCGGTGCCGTGTCCGCAACTGCCGTTACCCACACCCTGCTGGGCATAGTCAAAACTTACGGTTACAGGCTGTTGCGATGCTTTGGGCAAATCCCAACTGTGCCATACCTGAGCCATTTCTTCGTCGGTGTAATGCAGCACTTGCATGTCTACCTGACCCTGAGTGAGCATATTCAGCGACACTTCATTGTCCTTGGTGCTGAGCGTGAGTTCGCGCACTTCGGTGCGGTTACCGCTGGTTTGGGCACGCGGCGTGGGTTCGAGCATATCGGTTACCGTGGTTTCGTAGCGACCCAGGAAGGCGCAGTCCTTGCGGTCAACAAAGTTGTCCCACGGACCACGGGCATAATAGCTCACGTTTTCGAAGGTTGAGGGCAAACGGAAGCGCGTACCGATACGGCGGATGCGCTGGTTGCTGCCGGCATAATTGGCCGAAGTGGGCACGTAGGTGGTTTGCAAATCGACCGTTCCGTCGGGGTAAATGCTATACTCGTACTTCACGTTGGTTTGCGAACCATTGACTACCTGGGTAACATGCGCCACACCGTCTTTGTCGATGGTGGGTTCGCCTTCGAGTTTTTTGCTTTTCACTCCGTTGCCAAAGTTTTCACGGCCTCCGGTATTGTCGTTTTCGACCCAGCGGAAGTTGTTGAGTGCAAAGCCGCGCTCTGCGCTCGAAATCAGCACCTTATCCTTGTAAGTCCATCGGGCAAGTGCACCCGTCTGATTGTCGAACACGAGTTCAAAGTTGGCATTGCCAATGTTGTAGCGGGTGGCATTCTGGATAATCTCGATGGCAGGAGCATCGGCAGCCACGCTGACTACGGGCAACTTGGCATCGCGCTGTTGCAGCACGAACTGTTCTTCGGCCACAGGATAACCGGCCTCGGCCCAGGTGGTGGCTTCCTTCAGCACAGCCTGCACGTTCAAGCAGTATTCCTTGCCATCGGTCATCGTGGTGGTGTAAGGCAAGTTGATGAGGCGCTGCGAACCAGCAGCTGTAGGTTCGATTTGAACCGTTCCGGTTTCCACTTCCTTGCCGTCCTCGAGTACCGTGTACTTCAGTTCCAGATGTTGCAAGTCGTTGAAGTTGTAGGCATTCTGAATGGTCAGTGTCTTCTTATCAGACTTGAAATCAAGGAATTTCACAAACTGGTAAACCTTTTTGACCTGTGCCATTTCGGGCGACCAGGCACGATCGGCCGACACCAAACCATTGTTGACAAAGTTTTGCTGGTTATTCCAGTTGCTGTAGTCGTTGCCGGTGCGGTATTTGGGCACGCCGTTCGAAGTGAGCGCACCGCTCTTGATGTCGGCAGCATCGTAAATAGACTGGTCGACCAAGTCCCAGATGCAACCGCCAATACCATACTGCGATTCTTCGATGGCATTCCAGTATTCCTTGAGGTTGCCGACGGCATTACCCATGGCATGAGCGTATTCGCACATGAAGTAGGGCTGACGGCGCCAGTTGTTATTGGCATCGCGTTCAGCTTCACCCACTGTGGGATACATCACACTCCACAGGTCAGAGTAGTTGGCATTGCCGCGCGTAGCTCCTTCGTAGTGAATGATACGCGTGTCGAGTTGCTTGGTCAAGTCGTAAGCCGCCTTGAGGTTGTCGCCCGTTCCGCTTTCGTTACCCAAGCTCCAGAACACGATAGAGGGGAAGTTGCGGTCGCGCATTACCATGCGGCGCATGCGGTCTTCGTACACGGCCTTAGCCTTGGGGTTACGCGAAATAGTGTTACCGCCATAGCTCCAGTTGTTGTGGCATTCGATGTCGGCTTCGTCCATGCAGTAAAGTCCGTAATAGTCGAACATGGCATACATTTTGGCCTGGCGGGGATAGTGGCTGCCACGCACAATGTTCATGTTGGCCTGCTTCATGATTTGCACGTCGCGCAGCATGGTGGGCACATCGATGGCACGTCCGTAAAGCGGGTGGGTATCCTGCGTATTGGCACCTTTGAAGAACACGCGGCGTCCGTTGACGTACACTTGGCTGTTCTTCAATTCCACCTTGCGGAAACCATATTTCGTGGCGAAAGCCATTTCTTCCTTTCCGCTCTCGTCGGTCTGCGACACTTCGACGGTGTAGAGGTTGGGATTTTCGCTCGACCAGTTTTGCAAGCCAGTCAGCCCCTGGAACTTCACATCGAGGGTTTGAATGGAGTCGCCTTCGGCAAAGCTGAATGCAGCACTCTGTTTGGCCACTTCCGAACCGTCGGGGGCCAGGAGCTTGACGTTAACCGTTTTTTTCACGGCCAGCTTCGAGGGATTGGCCATTTCGAGCTGCACGTTCATGTCGGCCTTGGTCACAGCAGTGCCGAAATTGGCAGTGATGTAGTGGTCGCGCACGTAGGTTTTGGGGGTGGCGTAGATGTAGACGTCGCGGTGAATACCACTCATGCGCCACATGTCCTGTCCTTCGAGATACGAACCGTCGGTGAAGCGGACAACCTGTACCGACACGTTGTTTTCGCCTTCGCGTACCATGCCGGTAATGTCAAATTCGGCATCGTTGTTCGAACCTTCGGAATAGCCCACATATTGTCCGTTGACCCACACTGAGGCACAACTGTACACACCGTCGAAGTGGAGCACCACGCGCTGGTCTTTCCAGCCTTCAGGCAGGTTGAAGTTCCGACGGTACGAGGCCACTGAGTTCTTACAGTTGGCCGTCATTCTGATTAAGGGATAGTTGTCCTGAATGGGAGTTTGCTCGTTGATGTAATAAGGCTGTCCGTAGCCCTTCATTTCCAAACACGAGGGCACGGTGATGGTGTCCCACTTAGCCATGTCGACGTCGTTGCCCCAGAAGTCGGCTTCGCCGGGCAGTTCGTTGATGTTGCCTTGCGTCACCTGGTCGGGCAGTTGTTTCCATTGCAGTTTCCACACGCCATTGAGCGAAAGCCAGTTGGCACCCTTGGGGTCGAGCCAGGGTTTTTCGTAACGCTCGGCATCAGCCTTGAGCAATTCGGTGCTGGCGTAGGGCATGAAGGTGGCATGCGGAGCGAGTTTGTTGATTTCGAAAATCGAAGCATCCTGCCAGCTGATGGGGGCGGGTTTTTCGGGCTCGGTGGTTTCTTCGAAAACGAACTCCTGCTTGTCGGGATTGACGTTGGTTACGAGCTGCAGGCGGTAGTCGTCGTTGACATTGAAAATGCGGTTTTGCTCTTTTTCCCACACAATGGTGTAAGTGTCTTTTTTACCATCGACGGGGTTGATGAGCAAACGCTGGTTGACATTCGACACGCCCGACATATCGAGGGTCCAGTGCAGGGGGAAAAATTTTTCTTTAGCCGTAGATGCCACGTCGATGGCGGCATTTTCGTTGTAGGCACTGACAATGATGTATCCGTTTTCCTTGCCGGTAGAAATGAGTTTCCACTTCTGCCCCACTCCTTCACCATCCTTGAAGGCTTCGGCCACGATTTTGGCATCGTTGGCTGTATTTCCGTTATCCGAAAAACAGGTGTTGGTGGGATTATGCTTAATAAAATAGGTTTTTCCTTCGCTAAGTTGTGCCCAAGCCGAGAAGGTGGCACAACCTGCAAAGAGCAAGGCCATGACGCGTTCGGCTTTCACTTTTTTGGGTGAATGGGTATTGAATTTCATAAATTGATAGGTGTAAAAAAAAGATTGTATTTGTATTAGGTTATTTGCTTGATACGGGCCTTTTGGCCAATGCCCCACCGGCTGCGTCGAGGTAAAGTGACCCAACGCATCAGGGGGGGGGCGATGCTACGGTTCATTCAACCACAACCTTCAGGGCGTTGACAACATAAACTCCCGGGCTGAGCGCATTGATTACATTCAAGCCCTCATTCAGGCGGATGCGGCGCACAAGGGTGCCCGAAAGGTTATAGAGCGAAACCGTTTGCGCTTTGCCGCAACGAATGGCCAGGCTTTGCTTTCCGCCGCACAGGGCAAGGTCGTTGTCGGCCACTGCTTGGTTCACGCCTTCGACCACAGGGTCGTAGCCGTATTTTTTATCGAGCGTTTCGATGCGTTCGTCTATCCATTCGGTCATGTACTCGGCAGCTTGCTGCAAATCGGTGTGATACTTTTTCCAGCGGTCAGCCTCGCGTTCGTCGGCATGGCTGTCGGCAAAGAGTCGGGCATACTGCTGCACACGCTGCTTCAGGGCGTCGGCCGTAAAATGGGTGCGTCGCAGCTGGGCATAGCGCGCAGCGAGTTCGTCTTTCCATTCCGGCATTTTGTTCAGTTTCCAGTAAAGGGTGGTTTGCCCGTGTTCGTAGTCCCACAGGAAGGTTTCGAAATCGAGTTTGGGCGAAAGCGGATTACCATATACATTATAGGAGCCATCCCAACGGCAACCCCACACGCCGTCCAAGTCCCAGGGGGCCACACTGATGCGGTCGGCTTCGGGTCCCTGACGGTCGTAAAGGTAGTAGAACATGTTTTTGCCGTGATTGTCGGTGGTGAGCAAGAGTTCGATAAAGAGGTAATAATCGCGGAGCACGGGATAGTCGAAATAGTCCTTCACGCCGCGCTCAAAATTGCTTTGCGACGATGTGGCCACAAAGTCCACGGCATTGTAGAGCGGTTCCCAATCGACAGCTTCGGTTTCGTAGTCGGGGTATTTCAATTCAAATTCGGCCCAACGCTCGTTGCCCAACTGGTTGCTGTAATTGCGCGGACTGTAGCCGGGAAAATATTTTTGCCCCTGTTCGTGTCCCATGAGCACTTCGTAGCTCCACTGCGACGACTTGTAGAGCAGGCCGTGCACCTCGTTCTCGCCCGAGGCCGAGGTGGAGGCATCGACAAACTTTTTCAGTTTCAGCTGCTTGCGGTCCAGTTTTTCGGTCATGCAGTAAAGGCCGTGGTATTTGCCATTGAGAAACACTTCGACAAATTTGCCACGGGTGCCGGTGCGTGCCTTGCGTTCGCGGTCCTTATAATAGGGGGCTACGGAAAAGTCGTTCCACAAATCGGTTGAAACGCGGTTGCGCATACAGGCAGGGTCGATGGCCATGGCATCTAATATCCAGTTGTTGTCGGAACGCAAACCGAAGTATTTACGGTCGACAGAATTGCCGGCTGCATCGCGCAGCTTGATGGCATACGACTTTTTGTCCTTCGACATGGCCGTGGCACCCCGGTAACGATAGGCGGCTATGAAGAGCGAATCGTGACCGGGAAAGTTGGCATCGGTTACGCGGATATGGCCCGATGTGTAATACGAACCGTTGCACGAAGGCACGTTTACTTCGACCAGGGGCAGAAAGGTGAACTGCACTTCGGCCGTGGCCACTTCCTTGCCTTCGGGGTTGGTGAGTGCCAGCTTGTATGCCTCGCCGCAATCCACATTTTCAATCGTGATTTGCCCTTCGGCATCGGGGGTTTGTCCGTCGAGGCTCAGCACACAGTCCTGGTAGGCATCCTTGAGTTTGCAAGTCAAGGTGGTGTGGTAATCGTCGCCGGGACGCAGGGTTTGCGGCAGAGAACAGAAATAGCGTTTCGAACTGCTGTCGTAAACCAACTGCTTGTTGTAAATACGCAGCGAATCGACCATGCTGTGCAGCGTGCTTTCACTGCCGCTCTGTCCGGCTAGGATGTCGTTTCCGTCTTCGTCGAAAATTTTAAAGAGTTCGTTGTCGGAACCTGTGCCGGGATAGGTGCCGAGCAGGTAAGAGCCGTCTTTACGCAGATTCCACCATTGAGCGGGAGTGCTGACGCTCTGAACCGTTACATAACCATAGTCGTTTTCAACAATTTGCCACTGGTTGTCGGTGCCCATCGGGTTCACACTCAGCACAAGGCCTTTGGCTACATTGGGTATGCGTTCGTCGCTGCGGGTAATGAAGGTGTTGTCCTTTGCATTGATAATGTGATAGCCCTTACCTTCTTTCCGGATATACCACCAGGCATCGTCGGAGTCCGACTGGCTGAGGTCGTAATAGAGGTAGGCCATGGAATTATGGTATTTTCCTAACACCAGTGTACCACTGGCATAGCTGCTGCAACTAAAACGATAGCGTTTGTTTTCGTCGAAGCTAACATCGGCTTGGGCAACATGGCATGCGGCCACACATATCATCAAAAAAAATAGAACACGCTTCATGTATCAGATCTTGTAATTATATTGAGGTTTTTCGTGGATTATGGCAAAGGAGATTTCGAAGTCGTCTAAACTTTTCTGTCGAAAATTTGATTTGGAGATTTATCTCTGCTAAATCCAATCTTCACCTTTCTTTTTGGACGTTTTTTGACCTTAAGACCCAAAACGCCTCAAAAATTAAGGCAAATCTTGAATTTCATAAAAGTTCAGATGACTTCTTCTCCTTTTATCGCTCCAAAAGTACTATTTTTTTAAAAAAGTTCGTCTTTAAAACTTGTTATAATATCTTTCGGACAAATATTAAAGGCGTTTTTCGCACCAAAATCAGTGGTTTATACTCAAAAAAGGCTGCGTGGCAAACGTGAAAGGCTTGGATTTTGGGCTTGCAGGAAGCTGCAAAAGCAGAAAAAGAAGGGCGTAATAATTGGTGTGGACAAAGGGTTGGAAGTGGCCGGGTGGTTCAGGTCGGAAACATGAACCTGCATGAATCTTTTACGCGAACCGAGGAGTGCACACGCATCTGGCGCGTACCTATGCACGACCAGAAATCATAACCCATTGAGAAACGGCACTTTACGCCATGCAGCCATTCGCTACATAGCATGTGCTACAGGGAGTAAAATTTTAACACTATGCCTTATCCAAAAGCTAATTTAATTTAAAACACAAGTATCACTTCTCCGTTTCCTGTCAGATGATTGAGGCATGGATTGGGGGCTTCGGAAAAATAACTCCGCGATTGTTGGATTTAGTTCCGAGTTTGTTGAAATTAGTTCCGAGCTTGTTCGAATTAGTTCCGAGCCAGTTTCAACAAATTTGGAACGGCTGATAATCAGCGCGTTGAGAGGCACCACAAGCAAGGAGTTGCGAACGCCCAATTTGCTGCTGAATTGAACAGGCGGCGAAGAAGGATGATCCACCTTTATTAAACTATTTGTTAAAAGCACGATGAACAGCACAAGCCTGGATAAATGAACGAAGAAAACGACCACAACCTTTCGGAATGATTGACAACATGGGTTGCAGAAGGGGCTGCGAGGCATTGTGCAGGCAGTAAGCATTGCCTTAAGAATATGAACTTTTTGCTCCACAACTGCCCGTTGGCCAAGGAGTTTATCACACAAAAAAAAGGGCATTCCCTCGGCATCGCTGATGCGAAGGGAATGCCCTTTGGGGGGTAATGTGCAACCACTTACCGCACTTCGGTTAGCCGGCTTCGACAGAAAACAAAGCGAGGAACGGAAAGTGGCATGTGCTTACTGCTTGCTGAACTTGAAGTGACGGAAGTACACTTCGAGATCCTTGCCGCTGGTGTTCGTGATGCGGAGTTTGGTAGCCTTCATGCCGCCCAGTTCATTGCCGGTGTGGATAACAGGGTCGGTGTTTTTGTAATGCAGCAGGCTGACGGTTTTCCAAGCACCGTTGACAAAGAGTTCGAGCTTAAAGTTCTTGGCCACGTCGTTCACGCCGAGGTTGAAGTCCATACCGGCAAAAGTGATTTCGCGGTCGCTTTCGATGGTCATGCTGCCATCCTTCTGCCACTTGATTACTTCGTTCGAGGGGGCTACGCTGATTTCATTGCCACGTGCGGTGACGGGCAACAAGGCCAGCTGCTTGACGTCGGACTGCAACTTGAAGGGATTGAATTCAGCCACGTTGCTGAGTTTCGTTCCGTTTTGCGCGTTGTAAGCATCGACTACCTTGGTAAACAAGGCATTGAGCGTGGGCAGCAACACCTTACCGGCCAGCTTGATGCCGGGCTGGAGTGCGTGGCGCACATCGGAATTATCGAGTTCATACATTTGCTGCTGAATGGAACGTGCCTGTGCGTAGTAGTTGGCAAACGAGGCTAAGCTGTTGGCTGATGCCTGCTGGGCACGCGGCGATGCCATGTTGCACACGGCTACGCCATAGTCGGCTACATTCTGTGCCTGCAAGAGCCACGGACGCAGTTCGCGCAGCAGTTCGGGATTCTGCTTGTCGGCCAGGAGCAGGTCGGCTGACATACGCAAGTCTTCGCACTTTTGCTTGAGTTCGGCTACGTCGGCGGGGGCAGCGTTGGCAAGTACGCGGCTGCAAAGGGGCTTGATTTCATCGCCTTCTTCGCGACGGAAACCGTGGCCGTTGGGACCAAGGTCTTTGTTGTAAAGTGCAAAGGTGCGGAGTGCTTCGTAGTTGCCGGGCAACACGGCTTTGAGGCCTTTTTCCCAGTCGCGGGCGGGGTCGTAGGCCTTCATGTTCCAAGTGTAGTCGGCTATGCCGTAAAGCGAAATTTTCGAAGCCTCAGCGTGTTCCATGGGGTTCGACACAAAGCCCGACATATCGCCGGCAATGTCGAGTCCGTTGCCATAAGCCGGACCCAGAAGGATGTGGTCGCGTACGAAGTCGCTCACGGGGAAGTTCCACCAAATGTAGGCCTTGCGGTCAATGCGCTGGTTAATCCACTCCATGCTTTCTTTGTCGATGCAGTGTACCACCGAATTGCCCGTCCACATAATCTGGATGTCCTTGTTCATCTTGGTGCCGAGCGTGCGCAGGTAGCCTTTTTCGTCGTTGGCCCAGGCGCGGTTGTACTCCGTGGGACACATGATGAGGGGCGAAATGTCCTTGTGCTTGGCAATGAAGTTGTCGTCGACGTAGTTGAGCAGTTCAGCCTGCTTGTCGGCTTTAGCACCTTCGCCCCAAATGTCGTCGAAGAACACGGCAAACGAACGGATGCCGAGGGCATACATGAGTTCAAGTTTTTTGACGAGGTTGTCGCGGTCGGTATCGTTCCACTTGATGTCGACACCCGGGTGAATGGCCCAATAAAAATTTACACCCCATTCTTTGGCGTGTTCGTTGAGTTCCTGAATGCGCTTGGCTTCAGCCTCGGGATAGGGCACGCGCCAGTGGTCGCGGTGGTAGGGGTCGTCCTTGGGTCCGTAAATGTAGACATTCATTTTGTTACGGCCATAGAATTCAATTTGGCTCAAACGTGCCTTGTGGCTCCAGGGGGTACCGTAGAAGCCTTCGACTGTTCCGCGGAAATCCACGTCGGGCCAGTCCTTCACGGTAGCGGCTTCGACCTTGCCTTCGGCCAGTGATGCGAGGAGGGTTTGCACGCCGTAGAAGAGGCCGGTTTCGTCGGCACCCACAATGACGATGCCTTTATCGTTGATGTCTAAATAGTAGGCCTCGGCCTTGGCGGGCACTTGCTTGGCATACTTCTTTACCGCCTTGTCGCCTTTCACACCAAAGGTGATGGTGCAAACGTGCTGAGCGGCGGCCGAGGTGGGCAGTCCCTTCAGCGTTTGTGAAATGGCGGCATCGAGCGGACGCTGTGCCTTGACAGCATTGAGGCGTGCGGCATCGGCCTTGAGGGTCCATTTGCCGGGCAGCGACATGAGTTGTTTACCGGCAGACTTTACTTCCTGCGGAACAGGATTTACCAAACTGATTTGTGCTTGAGCGGCCGGAGCTGCACACATGGCGAGCAAAAGGCCGGCTCCCAGTATCTGATGTTTCATAGGGAAAGAATTATTTGCTAAATAATCAATGCGCAAAATTAAAGTGTACGCATCGTTACGAAGTGGTTGAAAAAACAGCTGCAAAGCATAGCTAACATACGTTTTACAGCATTTTGCTTTGTTTTACTGTCGAAAAACCAATATGTCAACAAAGATAATCATTTCTTCGATACTAAAATACAGGTGTTTAAAATTATTTTAGCACTGCAAAGAAATGTGGGGGTAAAAAAGAAAAAAGTATGGGGGATTTGGGCAAAAACGAAATGAGAATAGCCCTTATACATAGAGATAAAAAAAAGTTTTCCACCCCTAACAAAGAGAGTAGGAAACTTTAGCAAAAAGTTTTCAGTTTCTATTTCAATGAACGTATAGAAACCATTAATTTAAAAAATTCTGATTGGGAATCTGACCGCTTTTTACATGCCGAACACGCGACGGGCACAGTCGTAACCTTCGTTGTAAAGGGCTGTGAGTTTTTCGGAATCGCTCGTGAGGCGAGTTACTTCGAGGGGCTTAATAGGGCGAATCACCAGGATGCGGCCTTCGTCCTCAAGTCGTTCGACGAGGTCGAGTTGGGCATTGTAGGCTGCCAGACGCTTGCTCAGGGCCAAACGCAAACGGGGAAAACGGCGGTAAATGTATTTGGGAATTTTTATGTCGCGCGAGGTGTCGCGATAACCCCGGTTGCGGGTGAGCACTACCACATTATAGGGATGGCCGGTTTCGATGGCACGCATCACGGGAATGGAGTCGATAATGCCGCCGTCGAGCATGGGCTGGCGGTCGACCCACACAATGGGACAAACGTATGGCAGGGAGGACGAGGCTTTGGCCAGCGTTACCAAGCGATTGGGGTTAGAGGTTTCTGTTAGGTAGCAGGCTTTGCCGGTGAGGCAGTTGGTGGCAACCATTTCATATACCATGGGATTGGCAAAGCAGGCTTCGTAGTCGAAAGGACACACCTCGTTGGGGATTTTGTTATACAGAAATTCGCGATCGAGTATGCTATGCTGCGTCCAAAGATATTTCATCCCGATATACTGGTACTTTTCGAGCAAATCGATATTGGTGATTTTGGCCCTACCACGCTGACGGCTCATGTATGAAAGTCCATTACAGGCCCCGGCCGATACAGCTACACAATAAGGGAAGCGTATGTCGTGATCCAGAAAAAAATCGAGTACACCCGACGTGAAAACGCCTCGCATACCGCCACCTTCGAGTACCAGGCCTGTATTGGGATTGAGCTGTAGCATAATGTATAATGAGTAAGTAGTTTGTCGTGTTCAAAATGCGATGAAACGGATTGAGCCGTTTCCAAGCAAAAGTACGAACTACCACTGACTCTGCCAACTCTTTCAAAAACAAATTCGATGAAAATAAATACATTTTAATGACACGTGGCGAATTGCTTCATTGGAGTTAACAGCTGTAAACAAGACTCAATGAAAAATCGTGGAAAAAGATGAGCGAATGAGTAAAAACGAAGTCAAAAAAAACCGGCGTTCTTTCATTCAAGAACGCCGGTTCACGGGATGAAACAGACAATGTATGGCTAAGTCTGTTTCTGAAAACGAAGAGAGGTTTTCCTAAAAGGCTGTTTAAGAAACAGCTTTGAGAGTGAAACTTTAAGCAGGTAACAAACCGGGAGATGGGTTGGCCCGGCCGACCTGCTTAAAGAAGCGAGAGAGAGACAGTTGAAGCACGATTAGTATTCTGCGTTCTGCGGATCGAAGTTGGTCCAACCGGCAGTCCAGTTATCAGCACCGAAGGCACCGATGAAGTTTACTTTGTCGAGCTGCGAATTGGTAACTCCGTTGAACGAAGCGGCAGAAAGCAGGGGAGAAGCTACACCGGGAAGGATATTGACATTCAGCGGACTCAGCGGCTGAAGCATCCATGATGAAGCATCGGCAAATTCCTTGTTGCCTTCCTGTGCCTTGAAGAAAGTAGTTGAGAAGCTGGGCTTCGTGGGGTCCTTGATGGGCTTCTTGTTTGAATCGTAACCCGTTACGAGTACGTCTTCATAGAGTTTGTTGGCATCTGAACCGGTGATATCCATGTTGGCAAACCAAAGATTCTGCAAACGAAGGTTGCCCTTGTTAGCTTGTTCCTGCGTATCACCCTTTTCACCGTCGAGAATCAAACCGATGGGGAAACCGTAGGCAATAGAGTTGATGCAGTTGAGGCGTGAACCGCGACGAATCTGCATAGCTGCCTGGAAGCGGCCCAGACCAGAACCGTTGTTGGGGAACATATCGCCACCATTGATGTATTCATTGGTATTCTGGAACTTATCGTCTACAGCTTTGGGCCCTACGAAGGTGATGTTCGAGAAGAGTGCTGAAGTGAAGGGAGCAGCCGTTGAACCGCTGGCATCGTTGTCACTTTCAAAACCGTTGCTCTGGCTCTTGTCGGCCAAACGGCTGTCGCGAACTACCAAACCATACTGTACAGTACCGGAATAGCCATTATCGGTATCAAAGTCGTCGTCCCAACCACGATAGGCAATCAGGTTCTTACAGTTTACATTACCACCGAACCACTCGAAAGAGTCGTCGTTTGAGTATGACACCTGTACGTGGTCAATTTTGGTTCCATCACCTACTGAACCGAAGGTGATACCATTGATTTCTTTATCAGTTTCGAAGGGATAACCGGCAAACTCTACGCGAACGTAAGAGAGCACACCCGAGTTATCGTGGGCATCGTTACCACCGTGCTTCGTGCGCGGACCACCTTCAATCTGAGCTTCACCGGAGTTATTGGGCGCTTTACCGCAGAAAATCAAACCGCCCCAGTCGCCCGGACGACGCTGTCCTTTGGCTTCGCCTGAGGTGAAGACGATGGGTTCATTGGCAGTACCCTGTGCAATGAGCTTACCGCCACGCTCAACGATGAGTGCAGATTTGGTGCGCTTGTCACCCTTGATTACCGTACCGGGGCTGAGCGTGAGCTCGGCACCTTCGGCAATGTAAACCCACCCCTTGAGCACGTAGGTGCCCTTAGGCAGTGTCTGTTTGCCAACGAATACGATTTCGTTGTCGCCGCTACCGATTTGATTGCCGTCGAACAAGATGTTGTCGCAAGCTTTCAAACCACCGTTCTCCGACCAGTTGCGGTCGACGGTTGTTGTTTGGTTGTCGTCGTCATCGCATGAAATGAACGCGAGAGGTGCAGCGAGTGTCATCAACGTAAAGACACTGAGGGGAAGAAAAATTTTTTTCATTGTAAATATGAATAAAAAATTGAGTTGATATTTCAGTTAGTTAGTTTAGTGTGGGGGCACAAAACGTGCCCCACAGATGAATGAATGAGCTTTTGAGCTTGAGTCGGATTCTGATTATAGCTTGTGATTAAAGTTTCACACCAAAGGTAAGGCTGATGTTGCGGCCGGGATTGTAGGCGCGGGTAACTTCCTCAACCTTGCGGTGCTGACCGTTTGAAAGGGTTAAGTCGTTGAATTGCTTGAACTTAACCTTTTCGCCAAGTACGTCCTTGATGCCAAGTTTCAATTCGAAACGGCCAAAACTGCGAGCCACAGAAAGGTCGAGCAGGTTGCGCGGCATTTCGTACGAGTCGGGGATGGTAACGGTTTGATCGGCCGTAGTTCCGAGGCTGCGTCCTACACCGATAAGGCGTTTTCCGATGCGGTTGTACTGCAATGAGGCAGCCCAATCGCTGTGGTTATAGAAAAGACCGAGGTTGACGAGGTAGGGCGACTGTCCCTGCATGGGGCGGTCTTTCTGACGTGAGGATTTGTCGAACTTCACTTCACTCTTGATGAGCGATCCGTTGAACACGAGGGTGAAATCGCGCAAGCCCATAAAGGCCAAATTCTTGCGGATGTCTAACTCAATACCGTAGCTGAATGCGCTCTTGGCATTTTGGTAAGAGTAGATGAGGTCGGTACCACCCGACACGGTGTAGGTCCATTCAATCGGACTATCGAAACGCTTGAAGAAAGCGGCTACCGATACTTGCTCGCCCTTGGTGGGATACCATTCGTAACGGAGGTCTACATTGTCGACGTAGCACGATTTGAGGTCGGTGTTACCTTGAACAGATGAAGCAAGGTCGAAATCGTAGAACACCGAGGGACTGACTTCGCGAAATTCAGGACGGTTTACCGAACGACCGTACGAGGCACGCAACTGGTGCTGCTCGGTAAGGCGCCAGGTAGCATTGACCGAAGGGAACACATCGTTGCCGTCGTAATAGCGGCTTTGCGGACTAATTTCATAGTCGCGGGTGTTGCTAATCAGTTCCATGCGCGAATGTTCGAAGCGCAAACCGGCATACACATTCACAGCACCGAAGGGAAGATTGACTGCGGCATAGGCCGAGGTGATGAGGTGACGGCCTTCGTAGTCATTGCGCAACTTGGTGTCGTCTATGAGGTAGAGGCCGTCGTCGCCATAGTTGGCATCAACAAGCAACTGCGTGGGGAGGTCCATGTAGCGAAAACCTTCGGGCAAGCGGTTGTTGGCTGCATTCCACTGGTAAATAAAGCTGCGTGTGTTGTAAGTACGCGTGCGGTATTCACCATAGGCTCCGGCGTAGAGTTGGGGTTCAAAACTTTTTCCTTTGAAGTCGTAGCGGTAATTCACGCCACCCGAAGCAATATGTTCGTTAAGGCGAGTAAACTCGCGGCTGATTTCATTACCGGTTGTCAAACCGATACGGTCGGGGTCAAGCTGATTGTCGAGCGTATAACGGCGACGGTCGGGCAAGTTGCGATTAGCATAGGCATAACCAGCATTCCAGTCGAGTCGCGATTGATCGAACAGGTGTTTACCGGTGAACTGCGTATTGTAAGTGGTTCGCGAAGAGTAGTAGTATTCGGCTTCGCGAATGGCATTGCTCTGGGCATTGAATCCTTCGCGCGAGGTGTAGCGGTCGGTTCCGAGTTGGTTGAAAATGTTTTTCCACTCGTAACGTCCACTGCCTTTTGCCGGGTTGAAACTGATGTTGAACAAGGCACCGAGCTTCACATTGTTTGAATACTGATGGTCGGTGCTGCGACGCAAATACACACTTTCGTCATGCGTAATATCGTATGCACCGAAGAGCGAATTGATCATCGGCGAATAGGTGCGATACGCATTTGAGTAGCTCAGGGCTCCCAGCATCGAAAGGCGTGCTCCATTATCGAACTCGCGCGAGC
>FR901803.1:0-5530 GCA_000437675.1 Prevotella sp. CAG:891 | reverse complement strand
ACTCGCGCGAGCGGTTCGTATCGGCTGCCAGCGAAATGTCGGGTATGGGATGTTTGGTACGTACGCGCCAGTCGTTGTTGAAGTGATTACCCAACAGGCTGATTCCTTGTCCGCCGGCGGCAGGCTTCAGATTGCCGTGAATACCACCATGCAAACTGCGGAAATTATCGAAACCAAGGAAATCGGTTCCACCACCCTTTCCGGCCAGGAAATCTGAAAAGTGCGTGCGGTCGTTAACCGATGCACCTACGCTGACATGCGCGGAGTTCTTACCCGGCACTTCCTTCGTATCGATAAGGATGAAGCCACCGGTAAAGTCGGCGGGATACTGAGGTGCGGGCGATTTAATGATTTGCAGATTGTCTACTTGCGATGAGGGGATAACGTCGAACGAGAAAGCACGTGAATCGGCTTCGCTTGAAGGAACGGCTGCTCCGTTAATCCATACATTATTATAGCGTTGCGAAAGTCCGCGTACCATGACGAACTTGTCGTCGATGATTGAGATACCCGGTACGCGGCGCACCACTTCCGAAGCATCCTTGTCCTGTGTCTTAGCAATTTGTTGTGCAGAAATGCCGCTTTGCACAACCAAGCTGTTTCGCTGTACGGCAACCGCGCTTGCTTCGGTGTTTCGTTTCACCTGTGCGGTAACAGTGGCCGTTCCCAGCAGGTTTTCATCTTCTTCCATTTCGACAGTCAGCAGCGAGTCGGCTGGCAACTGTGCCAAATGAATGGTTTGTGAGGAACGTTTGTAACCCAGGTAGGTTGTTACAAGCGTGTATTTTCGGCGAGCCAAACTTTTAAATTTAAAAAGGCCATCAATGTCGCTGACTGTCGACACATTATTCTCGACAATTCGGAGTGTGGCACCAATCAAGGCCTCGCCTGTTTTTTTGTCAATTACTTTTCCGCGTAGTGTTTCATTGGTAGCGGCATGAAGGGCTACACAAACGGTGAAGAACATGAACACCGTGAAACTGATTCTTTTTAAAAGGAACATAAGAGATTAAATCATTTCTTCGTTTTACGAGTGCAAAGGACTCGCTTTTTCATTACAAGCCCGTGAAGGGCATGTGACAGTTCTGTTGCATTGCCGAAATAAGTTTATTTTACCTAAGACATACAAAAAACACGCTAAAATAACAGCCTTGCAATCAGTTCATATCACAAGATGCTGGTAAGTAGGTGTTCATTTTTATTACTCACAGACGTAAGAGATGAAAAAGGTATTTTTCGGCAAAGAAGCACGCACCATTTGAAAATTCTACTTAAAAGTCAAGCAGCAATCAAAAAAAATGAGTACATTTGCCACAATAAAAGGGAAGAGCCTTGCATATTGTCAGAAACAGCCGATAAATCACTGCTTGCAAACCCTATCAGGCTGTTAATCAACCTCATACAAGTGCAAAACTTACCGTTCAACTTTTTACATGACACTGCGTATGCTTTTTTCAAAACAAACCTACGTGGAGCGCCGCCGCAAATTACGCGAACTTGTAGGCAGCGGTCTTATTTTACTTTTTGGCAATAACGATAGCCCCAATAACTACCCGGCTAACGCCTATAAATTCCGACAGGACAGCTGTTTTCTTTACTTCTTCGGTCAAAAACGCGACGGACTGGTCGGTGTCATTGACGCTGACTCGGGCGAAGAACTGCTGTTGGGCAATGAAATCGACATCGAGGACATTGTGTGGTACGGATCAGTTCACTCAGTAAAGGCTATGGCCGAAGAAACGGGAGCTAATGCTTCTGCACCCATGGCACGTTTAGCCGAACTCGTGAACGAAGCACGCAAAGCCGGACGCAAAATCCACTTCCTGCCGCCCTATCGTCACGACACGCAAATAGCACTGATGGACTTGTTGGGCATTCACCCCAGCGAACAACGCGCGGCTGCTTCGCTCGAATTGATTAAAGCGGTTGTAAAACTGCGTTCCATCAAAACCGAAGAAGAAATTGCCGAACTCGAAAAAGCATCGGCCATCGGTTACCGCATGCACACGGCTGCCATGCGTATGGCTCGTCCGGGTGTAACGGAACAGTACATCAGCGGTGTAATGGAAGGTATTGCCCATGCCTATGGTGCTCAAGTTTCGTTCCAAAGCATCGTGTCGATGCACGGCGAAATTCTGCACGGCTATCCTTCACCCCGACAACTCGAAGCCGGACGCTTGCTACTCGTTGATGCCGGCGCCGAAACCAACGATAATTATTGCTCTGACCACACGCGCACCACGCCTATCAACGGCAAATATTCACAGCGCCAGCGCGACATCTACGACATCGTAGTGGCTTGCCACGATCTGGCACTCACACACGCCCGTCCCGGCGTCAGATGGTGGGATGTACACATGGCTGTATGCGCGCTCATGACCGACCGCTTGAAGGATCTGGGCTTGATGAAAGGCGATACGGAAGCTGCTGTAAAGGCTGGTGCCCACGCACTCTTCCTGCCGCACGGACTTGGCCACATGATGGGCATGGACGTACACGACATGGAAGGATTGGGACAATGCTATGTAGGTTTCGACGACGAAACACGCCCCTCCGACCAGTTCGGAACTGCCTCGCTCCGCTTTGGCCGCAAACTCGAAGTAGGTCACGTAGTTACCGACGAACCGGGTATCTACTTCATCCCCGACCTCATCGACCTTTGGCGCAAGGAAGGCATAAATGCTGAATTCCTGAACTTCGACAAAATCGAAACATTCAAGGACTTTGGCGGCATTCGCATCGAAGACGACGTGCTCATCACCCCCGACGGTTGCCGTTTCCTGGGCAAAGAGCGCATTCCCTACCACGCCGACGAGGTGGAAGCATTTGTGGCCGAACACGCCGACGAAAGCCCGTGGCTGCTGTAAGAAAAACCTAAAAGCAACAACGGATTGACAATCAATACCAATCGGTTTGTCATCCCCCATGCTACTCACCATCGGAAGCATATTCTATCAATCCAAATAACACACATCTAATCAAAAATTACAAACAATGAAAAAGACTCTCTTGTTGGCTTTGGCCATGTGTTGCCTCATGCCCGGAAGCCTCGCGGCCAAAAAGAAAAAGACTGTTGAGAAGAAGGACACAACCATCTTTACTGTAGTGAAGGCTAACCCCATCACCTCAATTAAAGACCAAAACCAAAGCGGTACTTGCTGGGCCTATTCATCGCTCGGCTTCTTCGAGGCTGAATTGCTCCGTTTGGGCAAAGGCACGCACGATTTGTGCGAATCATTCCTCGTTTACAACACCTACATGGACCGTGCCGACAAGCACGTTCGTACGCATGGTGATGCCAGCTTCTCGCAGGGTGGTTCGTTCTACGATGCCGTTTACTGCATGAAGAACTACGGTATGGTTCCCGAAACTGCCATGCCCGCTCCCGGTACGCTCTACGGCGACTCACTCTTCAACTTCAACCAACTCGATGCCGTAACCTCAGCATACGTGGGTGCATTGGCCAAAGGAAACCATAAAAAGATTTCTTTGACCTGGAAGAACGACCTCTCAAACATCTACAAGAACTACTTCGGCGAACTGCCCAAGGAAGTAAAGGCTGCTGACGGCAAAACTTACACCCCGCAGTCATACGTAAAGGATTACCTCGGCTTGAACATGGACGACTATGTGTCGCTCACTTCATACACGCACCATCCTTTCTACACCAAGTTCATCCTCGAAATCCAGGACAACTGGCGTTGGGCTGAAAGCTACAACCTTCCCCTCAACGAGTTCATGCAGGTAATGGAATCAGCTGTTGAAAACGGCTACACCTTTGCATGGGGTGCTGACGTAACGGAATACTACTTCGGCCGTCAGAACGGTAAGGACTATGCTTACGTTCCCAAAAACCTGAAGATTCGCGACCTCACCGGTAGCGACGCTGCTCGCTGGGGCGGCTCGCTCGAAACGGGTGGCAAGGTAGCTTCCAACGAAGAAATGACCATCACTCAGGAACTCCGCCAGCGCGGCTACGACAACTGGGAAACCACCGACGACCACGGTATGGTAATCTACGGTTTGGCCAAGGACCAAAAGGGTACTGAATACTTCATGGTAAAGAACTCTTGGGGTGAATATGGCAAATACAAAGGTATGTTCTATGCTTCAAAGGCATACGTTGCTTACAAAACGATGAACATCCTCATCCACAAGAACGCTATCCCCGCTGCTATTGCTAAGAAGCTCGGTTTGTAATCCGAACAATTCATAACCATTGACGCACCTGCACAAAATTCAGCTGTCAAAGCCGATTGTGCAGGTGCGCTTATTATAAAAGGAGAATACTTTCATAAAAAAGCACAGAGTAAAACCCAACGGCATGTTGGGGTTTCAGACAGGCCTACCTGCCCTCGTATCATGGGTTTCAGACAGGCCTACCTGTCTTACTTTCTGTTGTAACAAAATGTCAAAGAACGCTGAATGAATAAAAAAGGAATACTGTTTTTTCATCCGTCAAGGCTAAAGTGCAACTTATCAATGTGCAGTGCAACCTGACTTCACTACTGCAAAGATACAACATGCACAATCCGAAATCCAAATTTTTTCGGCACCCAATCTCGCACCTCACTTATAATCTGCTTGAATAACGTATAACAAAAACATTCAAACTCAAACCATTCAAAACGAATTTTCGAGAAAGAAAAAAGTGAAATAGGGATATAACATTTTAAAGTCGTCTGAACTTTTATGAAATTCAATCTTCGTCAGAAAAGTTTAGACGACTTCTTAATCGCATTCCGATTTTCAAAACGTACAAAGCAAGCACATTTACCCCACCCCATTTCAAGTGAGCAGCAAGTGCAAGAACATACCTTTTTGAAAGATTACCACTTATAGAGCACCTACCTATTACAAACTCCCATCACCATGCCTCAACACATTCTTTTTATATGCCTTGGCAACATCTGCCGCTCGTGCACAGCCGAGGAAATTTTCCGCACACAAGTCGCCGCAGCAGGATTAGCCGAACAATTCAGCATCGACTCTGCCGGCCTCATCGACTACCACGAAGGCGAACTACCCGACAGCCGAATGCGCCAAACCGCCGCACGCCACGGCTACAAACTGACCCACCGTTCGCGCCCCATCACCACGGCCGACTTCGAACGCTTCGACCTTATTGTAGCCATGGACAGCAAAAACCGCGAACGCCTGATGCAACTGGCTACCACCCCCGAACAGCAAAGCAAAATAGTCATGATGGCCGACTACTACACCTCGACCGACGGCAAGCCCTCCTACATCCCCGACCCCTACTATGGAACAGACCGCGACTTTGAACTCGTCATCACCCTGCTCGAAGATGCCTGCCAAGGACTGCTGCGTGCTGTAACAATGCACTCTCAAACACAGCCGTAAAAAGGAAGGACGTAGAAACGAACACCTGCGTACATGCAAGTTCCAGACAGGCCTACAAGCCTTACATTCTGTAAAAACACGATGTCACAGCACGCTATCTAGTCGTCCCTTAAGAATATCTTTTTCTGTTGGTATTCAGTAATTTAGTCTATAAAATTCTTTGATA
>FR901802.1 GCA_000437675.1 Prevotella sp. CAG:891 | reverse complement strand
AGTTCGCATTGGAACTGTCGGGGATTTTGTTCGTTTGAGGAGGTAAATGATTTAGACTTTTTGGTCAGAAGCGTCTACTTCAGTATGAGTTTCACCGCTTGTTGCTTTTTAGTATTTCCAAAGCTAAGTACGTAAAATCCTTTTGCAAGCGTGGTAAAATCAGCTGTAGGTCCATAGCCCTTTGTTACAAGGAGTCCGTCTGAAGTAAATAAATGCCAATTAGTAGCCCCTTTGGCAAAGTTTATCTTTCTACCATCGTTCGTCATGTTGAAACCCTTATTGCTGTCGGTTGTTACATCATGAATGGCCGTAGTAAGCAAGTCTTCTCCATCAAATATATACCAATTCTTGCTGTTAGCCAATTGAATAGTTTGAGTTGAAATTACGTTCGCATCAGCTTCTGGATATTCTGCCTGATTGTAGAACACGATACCACCCTCTTCTGTCAATTTGGGTAATGATTCAACAAAGTGCTGGCTACTCTCTGTACTCAGTTTGTTGTGGTCTATCACCATCATTTGTAAGTTGTCACAACCTTCGGCCGATAGTTCTTTAAGTTCATTATGGTCGCAAGCTACGGCCATTATCGTAGAGTTCCCTTTTAAGTTAAGGTTTGTCAGTTGGTTGAAACTCAAACTAGCTTCGCTCAATGATAAATTTCCCGACAAGTCTATATCCGTCAGTTTGTTGTCTCCGCAACTCAGTACCATTAGGTTCTGTTGGTTTTTCAGTTCTAGCCCTGTCAGTTTATTACTAAAGCAATACAACTCTTCCAATGCTTTGTTTTCTTTTAAATCAAGCATCGTCAGTTGGTTCAGTTTGCAGTTCAGTTGTGTCAGTTCTGTCAACTTGTCAACTTTTAGGTCTGTCAGTTTGTTATCACCGCAGTATAGGTGCGTCAACTTCAGATTATTCTGTACGTTGAGTTCACTAATTTGACAGTTTTCGCAGTACAGTTGAGTAAGTTCTAGATTTTTCGATACATCCAGACTTGCAATCTTGTTTCTACTGCAATTTACTACTGCTAGTTTCGGGCAATGCGTTAAATCAATTTCAGTAAACGCATTGCGGTAACATCCCAGTTCAATTAGTTTGGTGCAGTTTGATAAGTTGAGCGAAGTGAGTTGGTTTTCTTGACAGTAAATCAGTAGCAATTCTGCACCCGTACCTAAGTTTAGCGAGGTCAGCATATTGTCGTTGCAGTACAAACGCGCCAGACGTGCGTTTTTTGACACATCGAGTTCTGTTAGGTTGTTGATGTCGCATTTTAGCACTAATAGCGACTTAGCCTCCGAGCAATCAAGTTCCGTCAGTTTAATCGATGAGCACTCTATGCCTAGAACATCTCCCTTAATTATAATAGTAGGGTTAGAAGCTGTAGCCGTAAGTGGTAGAAATGTTGGGGAAGACACATCGGCTGAAACTTCATAATCTTTGGCTATTCCATCGCCAGTATCAATGCTTACCGAACCTCCTGTCGCAGCAATTGAAAGTCTTACAGCATCGCCTTTTGGCATTGTACTTTTCAGCGTAAGGGTTTGCGATGAAGCCACTAATCCGCAGATTGCAAAAAGAATAGAAAGTGTAATTTTTTTCATGTCCTTTGTTTTTTATGAATGAGTAAAATTGTTGATGAAAAAGTAGGGTTAAGCAATGTGATTCGTAAAAGATATGCCGCTTTGCTTGTATGAATAGGTGGGTATGTACTATTTTGCAAATATAATGAGAATATTTATATCAATATGTTTTTCTTGGAGACAAATTTGGTGCCTATGCTAAATAGTATGGGTGGTAATGATAGTAATCATTTATAAGGAATACCTATGGGGATGTTGTACGGACGGAGTTGAGAAATAGAAACATATAAAAATCCCCGACAGTTCGCATTGGAACTGTCGGGG
>FR901801.1 GCA_000437675.1 Prevotella sp. CAG:891 | reverse complement strand
GTCTGAACATCACCGGCAGCATGAATTTCACGGCTACCGCTTTACCGTTCTTTTGTGCCGGCTTGAATGTAGGCAACATCTTTATCACGCGCAATGCCTCAGCGTCGAGCAGCGCATCAATGCTTTTCTCCACCTTAATCTGAGTCACAGCACCTTTGCTCGTTACCACAAAACTCACCATCACAACACCTTCAATGCCATTCTGCTGGGCAGCATCCGGATACTTGACGTTTTGCGACAGAAAACGCACCATTGCCGCCTCGCCACCGGGAAATTGCGCCATCGAATCCACCTCTTCGATGCTCAGCACTGGCTCATCATCCACCGCACAGAGCGGTGTCGCAAGGTTCGGCTGCGAAGCAACTGCAGCTCGCGCACCCAACGAAGTGCCCAGCCACAAACCCAGACAAGCCATGCAGCCAATCATGCACCAAAGGCTGTGCTTTCCTAAAAACTTTTGAATCTTATGCATAGTCGGAACAAATTGGGTTGAACATATTTTCGTTATTTGGCAAAGTAAAGGGAAATAAACCACATTTGCAAATATTCAGGGCTTTAACTTACGCCACCACCCCGTTTTTATCCAACAACTGTTTTTTTGCTACATTCTCCCCTTACTTAGTTCCATAAATCTCGTATTCCCTATGCAAACGCTTGGTTAGCACAACCGAAATGCCTACTTTTGCAGTGAAAATTGCGCACAAAGCCGAGTGGTAAAAAACCCATTACGTAAGGACACTCCGGGCAATTTTCCGGTATTGCAAACACACATTGTAAACATACAACCTCTTATTCACCGCATGAAAAAATTCTGTGCACTTCTGCTGCTCTTCTGCACCCTGCTTTGCAACGGTGCCCTGGCACAAACCCAGCAACTCGTTGTGGGGCTTTCGGGCAACGGCTATGTAACCCGTCAACACGACGGTGCCCGCATCACCGACCAAGGCATTGCCCACTGGACCAACCCCCAATCTGTAGTAAGCATCTATTTCTACCTGCACCAGCCTACCTCGGCCGACCTCTCGCTCTGCGCCAAAGGACATTCCGACATCAAGGTGAGCTACGGCAAAAAGAGCTTCAAGGTGAAACTCCGTTCCGACGACTTCGTCCAAGTGCCCGTTGGCCGCATCAACGTGCGCAAGCCCGGCTATGTACGCATCGACCTGCAAGGAATTTCGAAACAAACCGACAGCTTCGGCGAAGTGAAGCAACTGCTTGTCGACAACGTAACCGGCCCAAGCAACTATGTAAAGGACTTTGCCGATTACTGGGGTCGCCGCGGACCCTCGGTTCACCTGGCCTACGCACTTCCGCAGGGCAACACCGAATGGTTTTACAATGAAGTAACCGTGCCCAAAGAGGGCGAAACCATGCACAGCTACTACATGGTAGCCGGATTTGGCGAAGGCTATTTCGGCATGCAGTACAATTCGCCCACCGAACGCCGCGTACTCTTTTCCGTATGGAGTCCGTTCGACACGCAGGACCCTAAATTGATTCCCGACGCACAGAAAATTAAATTGCTGCGTAAAGGCAAGGACGTACACATTGGCGAGTTTGGCAACGAAGGTTCAGGCGGTCAAAGCTACCTGCTCTACCCCTGGAAAGCCGGCCAAACTTACCGTTTCCTCATGCAGGTGCGTCCCGACGGCAAAGGCAACACCACCTACACCGCCTATTTCTATGCCACCGAGGAAAAGGAATGGAAGTTGGTAGCCAGCTTCCTGCGTCCGCAAACCGACACCTGGTACACCCATGCCCACAGTTTCCTCGAAAACTTCAATCCCGAACAAGGCTACCTGTCGCGTAAGGTGCTCTTCGGCAACCAATGGGCACGCAGCACCGAGGGCAAGTGGACGCGCATAACCGAAGCCACCTTTACCCACGATGCCACCGCCAATGCCAAGGTGCGTCTTGACTACCAGGGCGGTGAAACCACCGACAACCGCTTCTACCTGAAAATGGGCGGTTTCTTCAACGAGTCGGTACGTATGGGCACCAAGCTCCACTGCCAGCCCACCGGCACCGCGCCCGAAATCGACTGGCAAACCCTCCAACAACTTTAACCCCCTGTTTCTGACGTAAAGTTTCTGACGTAAAAATGCCCTCAGCGTGCAAATAACGCTGAAGGCATTTTTTTTGTATTCACGAAAAAGGAAATAACGGCCCGGCAAAAAATAAAAAATAAAGCATACAAAACGACACAACTCCGAACCATTACCTAAACAGGCTGTGGTTCGGAGCTGTTTATATATATGCTTCAAAAAGCAAGAATGCTTACACCAAGTGGCGGATGTTTTCCTCGCGGTCGCCGGGCAAAAGGTCGATGACGGGCACTTCAATCATCGTGTAGCAACCCGGACGCTGCTGCATCGTGGCACGGGCGGCACACACCAGCACCTGACCGGTGAGGGCAGGATTGTTGATGCGCATGTTAAACTCGAACAACTGATTCTGCGTCGTTCCGCTCACACCCTTGCGCGTAAGGTTCACACCGTGACCCATGTCGATAACCTCGTCGACACTGGGCACCAGGTTCACGTGCGTTTCGTCCGAAGCAAAGTAAGGATCGGCCTTGATGGCAGCAGCCACAGTGGCAAGGTCGTAACCCTCCTCCAGTTCAATGTACACCATGCGGCGGTGAATGCCGGTGCCGGTGGGAATGGTCATCGACAAAGCCTTCTTCACACCCTCAATAGCCTTCACGGCTACGGTGTGTCCCATCGACATACCCGGACCGAAGTTCGTGTAAGTGATACCTTTGGGAGCAATGGCCTGAAGCAGCGTACGTACCACCGAATCGGAACCCGGATCCCATCCGGCCGAAATGATGCTCACCGTGCCGTGTTTCTTGGCCACAGCGTCGAGCGAACGGCGAAGATCCACGATTTGAGTATGAATATCGAAGCTATCGACAGTGTGAATGCCGGGTGCCAGAATCTCCTTGGNNNGTGTGAATGCCGAGTGCCAGAATATCCTTGGCATAAGCCTCGACGCTACGGGTAGGAGTGGCAAGAATGGCCACATCCACGTCGTTCAGTTCGCGAATATCCTTTACCACGGCATAATGTGCCAGTTCCTCGGGACAGTTTTCAGCACCCTGGCGGCGCACGATACCTGCCACTTCGAAATCGGGAGCAGCTTCAAGTGCTTGCAGAGCGTATTTACCAATGTTGCCATAACCTACTACGGCAGCACGAATTTTCTTACTTACAGCGGTCATCTTCTGAAGTTTTTATGTTTAAAAGTAAACTTGATGCAATAGATAATTTCACGTTATTCTGCCCATCGGCACAGCACCGTAGAGCCTCAGCCTCCTCGGAAAAATGCAGGGGCGAAAAGCGGCAGACCAGCATGAAACAATGCGGATGCAAAGTTATGAATTTGTAGCAAAATGTATGCTTTTCGATTGTAAAAAAATCAGAAGGTAATTTACAGAAGTTTCACCCACTTGTTTCCTCGCTTTCGCACCGCCCCCTCTGCTTTGCGTCCTCATCGCCCCCAAAACGGTATGTTTACAAATGACTGAACATTTTTGTTCAGCTCATTGAACATTTTTGTTCAGCCGATTGAACATTTTTACGCGAGTCCAATACACTCACGCCATTAACGATGGAGTGTTATTCGTCTTTTAAATCATAAAATCTGCAAGTTTCTTGACCTAAAGGGACTAAAACTTGCAGATTTTTCAAATACTTTTATCAGCTAAATTGCTGAATATCCATAGATATTTCTAAGGAACGACTATGTACAGACTTTTTATACTTTCTGTTTTAGCTTTCCTTTTCCACATCAGATACTTTTGAGTAAGAAGAACCACTATCTGCTGCATACGACACATAATCCACATCTTTCATCATGTAGCTATGCTCGCCTGTCTGCCCTTCCATTTCAGGGATATTGATCAGGGTCGCATAAAGATACATGGCCATCGTCATGTGCAGCCCTACCGACACTTCGTCATCAGCAATGATCGGTGCGTTATGGCTTTCTTCATTCCGTTGTGCGTGAACGAATTCGTAATACGCCTTCATCATCTCCAGTTTCGGGTCAACCGTGAAATGGAGTTGATTTACTCGAACGGCCTTGGCTGCATCAAGAAATTGTACAAAACGTCCGTCTGCTTTCATAAGCTCAATTTGATGGCTCATATAATAAATCTTCTTCATATAAGCTTCAAACCGGCCTAAAATCTGCTGTAGCCAATCTTGCTTGTCTTCTTCTCTTCCCTGGGTCCGGTAAACGAGGTTGATGGTTCGTTTGATTTTCTTGATGCCATCCAACGAGGAGATGGTAGGCGTATCGAGCACCTTGAAGAACCATTCAATTCCCTCTTCCAGCGGACGTAACCTGCTGCCACAGAGTTCCTTGAAGTCTGCCGCAAATTCTTCGAGTAGTTTTTCCGAAAGTATCTGTTCGTTGATTTCCGGATTGAGCTGCTCCTGCAGCCGCATGAGAATCAGGTTGTCCAGCTGTGCCTGGATAGACGGTTGCGACAGATAGCGGCGCTGCATCTCACTGCTGTTGGCTGTGATGATGCCCAGTTCAGTAGAGATGTTGTCGTGAATCACCTGTATCTGCGTTTCCTCGTCGTTGTTCAGCATCGAATCACGCACTTCGTCGTTCTCCTGCAGCTTAGTCACCACCTGACGAATCTGCTGGCGTACCGTATCCGGGTCTCCCCATTCGATGTCGCCAAACACCAGGTTGAAGTCATCCACGATGCGCTCCAGCGTTTCCAGATTAGGGTCCTGTCCGCCCGTACCGGCATCGCCCACCGGAATGGGATCTACTGTGGCATTCACATTCTCCAGTTTAATTTTCCGGTCTTCTCCTTTCACCACCCGGTACTTGTCGAAGTCCACCAGGTCGAGCAACCCTTCGGTCCAGTCCTCCTTACCAATCTTGGGCAGTTTGCGCAGCAGGAAGTGGAAGAAGGTGTTCTTCTTTTCCCAGTCTATGCGCTGAATATCCATCAGTGCCGTAAGGAATTCATAGAGGCGGACAAACTGCTTCATGGCCGACTTCACTTCAATCTGCTGGTTGTTATCGTCCGTATCAGTCAGTTCTTCAAATCGCTGAACGCAAACATCGAGTATCGGGTCAATTTCTTCACGGGGTGCTCCGCTCCAGTATTTTTGGTTGAAGCGTTCCACCTCTTCCTCCTCGTAAATCATCGACTGGTCGCAAACGGCCAGTTTGTCACTCAGTTTGTTCACGTCGGTCTCGTGGCTCAGGATGGTTTTTTTATAGTAGCGTTGAAAATCCTCCTGAATATCTTCGGCCTTGTTCACGAAGTCCAGCACATAGGTTTCTTCCTTCAGCGGGTGGCAGCGGTTCAGTCGGCTCAGTGTCTGCACCGTCTTCACATCCTTCAGCGGCTTGTCCACATACATGGTGTGCAGCAGGGGCTCGTCGTAGCCGGTCTGGAACTTGTCTGCCACAATCAGAAAGCGGTAGGCTCCGCTCCGGAAGGTCTTCTCGATGGCCGACGAGGGGAATCCGTTCAGGTCGGCTTCACACACTTGCTTTCCATTATACTCCTTGGTACCGCTGAAGGCAATGATGGGCTTGTACGGGCTGTTCCGTTTGGCCAGCAGTTCCTTGATGGTATAGTAATAGTCAATGGCTCGGAGAATCCCGTTGCAAATGACCATACACCGGGCTTCACCGCCCATTTTGTACGCCACATTTTCATGAAAATGTTCCACCATGATCCGTGCCTTCTTCGCCACGGTTTCCGGTCGGCTTTCCACCCATACCCGGAGTTTCTTGGCTGCCTGATCCTTGTCGAATTCAGGATTGGCTGCTGTCGATTTGATAATTTTGTAGAAGCTGTCGTAGGTGGTGTAATGCTCCAATACGTCCATGATGAAACCTTCCTCAATGGCCTGACGCATCGAATAGGTATGGAAAGCCTTGTGCCCTGTTTCACCATCTGCATTCGTATAGGGGATGCCGAACATCTCCAGTGTCTTGTTCTTGGGGGTAGCCGTGAAGGCATAGAAGTTGGTGTTTTGGGCCATCATGCGTCCGGCCACCACGTATTCCAGCAGTTCGTTCAATCCGTCTTCATTGTCTTCCAGGTTCACATCCTTGTGGCCATAGCCTGAGAGCACCCGGTTCAGGGCACTTTGCATCGAGCCGCTCTGGCTGGAGTGTGCTTCGTCGATGATGACGGCAAACTGCCTTTCGGCGAGTTCCTTGCCCAGGGTCTGCAGGATGAACGGAAACTTACAGATGGTGCTGACAATGATTTTTTTGCCTCCCGAAAGCGCCGTCTTCAGGGCATCGCTGTCGTCGGCCCACTGCACGATGCTCTTGTTGTTGCAGAATGCGCGGATATTGTCGCGGATTTGCTTGTCCAGGTTCACGCGGTCGGTCACCACGATGATGCTTTCAAAGCGTGGAGTGAGTCCGTCGGCCTGCTTCATGTTCACCAGCTGAAAGGCCAACCAGGTGATGGAGTTGCTCTTTCCCGAACCGGCGGAGTGCTGAATCAGATAGCGCATACCGCCTGCATGGGCCGCCGTGTCGGCCAGCAGTTCGCGCACTGCTTCCAGCTGATGGTAGCGTGGCCAGATGCACTTTTCCTTGGTTTTGCCTGTTTCGGCATCCTTTTCGCGGATTACCTGCGCATAGTTCTCCAAGATGTCGCTCAGCCGTTCTTTTTGCAGGATGTCTTCCCACAGGTAAGCCGTCTTCAGTCCGCCTTCGTTCGGTGGGTTTCCTGCTCCGTCGTCCACTCCCTTGTTGAAGGGCAGGAACCACGATTTCGGTCCGGCCAGCGCCGTACACATCTTCACTTCGGCATCGTCCACGGCAAAGTGTACGGCACAGCGCTTGGGCATATACAGCAGGTCTTTCGGGTTGCGGTCTGTTTTATATTGTCTTACTGCGCAATCCACGTTTTGGCACGACAGTTGGTTCTTCAGTTCCAGCGTGATAATGGGCAGTCCGTTCAGCATCAGTACGATGTCTGGTCGTGTCTGCAGATAGCGGAGCTGACGAACCACCGTCCACCGGTTCTGTCCGTAGGCAATGGCGGCCTGCACATTGCCGGCGGTGGGAATCGGGTAATAGAGGTCGAAGATAGTGGCATTGTGTTCCATGCCGTGGCGCAGCACATCCACCACGCCTCTCCGGGTAATCTGGTCGCGCAGCCGCTCCAGAAACTTCCTCGTATTGGCCGGACTATCGTAGATACGGGCGCGTGTCACCTTATCCATCTGTGTATGTTGCAGAAAGGCTTTCAGCATTGTTTCATCCACACAGAATTCGGGGTTGAAGTCCTTGCTTTCGCCTTTCAGCCATCGGGAGCTTTCCGCGCGTTCGCCTTTTTCATCTATCAGGTAAGCTTCGATGGTAGCTTCCAATTCTTTTTCTGAAGTATCTGTAGCCATAGTATGGTTTAAAAAAGAGTCTTATTACTTAGTCATTGCCTTTGTTTATTTTCTTCTTTTTCTATTATTTTGCGTACTTTATCAACCTCCCTTAGTGAAGGCATAATTTCAGGGTCTATCCATGTAAGAAAATCACTGATTATCGAATACATACACTTTACATAAGAAAAATCGCATTTTCTGTTTACAAAACATATAGGTTCGTTATGATTGATGCGATTGCGCAGTTCACGAACCTGCACTATAATGTCATTAATCTCCTTGCGTCCATATCCGGAAGGCAACTTTTTAAAAATCCGACAGGGTACACCAGCCAAAAGCGCATAGTGATGCGTTTCATAAAAACTGTTCCAAAAGCCCAAAGTTTGTTCGGCTATGACTCTGCCAGTCGTAACCTTGACACCCCGATCGGAAATTTTCTTTTCAGCCTTCATAACCTCTTTCAATAGATAGTCATTGGTAACTTTTCTTTTTGTCCGTTTGTTTGTATAGGTCAGAGAGGGGGCAGTCATGAATCCGGTCTTCTGGTTGATAATCCAGTTGCCATCGGAGAAATGATGCGCCAGCGCATAATGCAATTGGTTACGCAATATGACCTCAAATGAAGACAATAAAGGATGAAACGCCTGTGCTATCTTCATATTGGCATAATAGAGCATGACCGCCTTGTTTTTGTTGCGGTTGGTTGCCCTGTAATATTTGGAAATCCTTGAATTAGAATATAATCTGACTACTTTTTTATATTTCATTTTGCATATTCAAATAGAATCCGTATCTTTGTATCGTAATGCTTGGTAAAGCCTCTGTTTTAAAAACACGTAACCAAGTTAAGGATATACCCGTTCATTAAGAACGGGTTTTTTCGTTCATGGATATCCTGTTTCTTTTACCATACAAAAATAATGAAAAAAGGAGGTCATGGAAAATGTTTCAAGTCATTTTTAAGTAGGTGTTCAAAATTATTTT